>NZ_JBHVEE010000144.1:15115-25436 GCF_042802415.1 Streptomyces sp. NPDC057486
TAATAGGACAGTAGGCCTCTCTGGCACTCGATTAGCCCTTCCGGGCGACTTGCGGCCCCCCCCGCCCCCGGGCGGCCCCCCCCCCCCCCCGCGCCCCCCGACTCCGGATGCACCTCGGGGCCGTCCGGCAGGGCGGTGATCAGTCCGATCCGCAGACGTCCGGGCTCCCGCCGTGCGACGGCGGCGAAGGAGTCCGCGGGCGTGGGGGCGGCGTAGGCGTCCCCCGGGAGTGGTCCCGTTGCGATGTCGAGGAGCAGGGCGCTGTCCCGCACTGTGGTGGTGACGGCGTGATGCGCGGAGACCAGCCCCGACAGCGTGGTGGGCCGCGGTGCGGGGGAAACCCGGCCGCGGCTGGGCTTGAGACCGAACAGACCGCAGGCCGCCGACGGGATGCGGATGGACCCTCCGCCGTCGCTGGCGTGCGCGACCGGGACCATCCCCGAGGCCACCGCGGCGGCCGACCCGCCGCTGGAGCCGCCCGGCGAATGGGCGGTGCTCCACGGATTGCGGGTCGGGCCGAACAGCGCCGGCTCGGTACTGGCGTTGAGCCCCAGTTCAGGGGTGTTCGTGGTGCCGAGCACGACCATCCCGGCGCGCCGGTAGCGGGCCACGAGCTCGCTGTCGCGGGCAGCGAGGCCCTCGGCGAAGAGGCGGCTGCCGCCGGTCGAGGGCAGGCCGGCGACGTCCGTACCGAGATCCTTGATCAGGACCGGTACGCCGCGCAGCGGCCCGTCGGGCAACCCCGCGTCGACCTCCTCCAGGGCCCGGTCGAACCGGGTGTGGATCACCGCGTTGTACTGGGGGTTGAGCCGCTCGATGCGGGCGATCGCGTCCTCCACCACGGCGCGGGCGTCCACCTCACC
This sequence comes from Streptomyces sp. NPDC057486, assembly GCF_042802415.1. NCBI lineage: Bacteria > Bacillati > Actinomycetota > Actinomycetes > Kitasatosporales > Streptomycetaceae > Streptomyces > Streptomyces sp. NPDC057486. Next base: position 15,979 of record NZ_JBHVEE010000144.1, read on the forward strand.
GCTCCTGACCGCCGCTGCAGTCCCCACGGCGTCCCAACTGCCGGTCATCGGCCCCTCCTCAGCTGTGTTGTCCGAGCTCTCGCGCTCGCTGGTCAGGACGCCCGTCCGCGGGCGGCGCGCCTCAGGACACGTAACCGGCGGGCCGGCCCCAGTCCTGACGCCGGGTGGTGCTGCGGTCGACCAGGACGCAGCGGGTGCCGGTGAAGTTGGTCGGCATGCACTTGTTGCAGTGGATGCACAGGGACGGGGTGGTGGCGTCGGCCTGGATCCGGTTCACCAGGTGGGGCTCCCGCAGCAGTGCCCGGGCCATCGCCACGAACTCGAAGCCCTCCCGCATCGCGAGGTCCATGACCGGCTTGCCGGTGATTCCGCCGAGCAGGATCATCGGCAGTTTCACCGCGGCCCGGATTTGGCGGGCGTCCTCCAGCAGATAGGCGTCGGTGTATGGGTAGCTGCGCAGCTTCTGCTTGCCGACCAGCTTGACGCCGAGCTTGATCGGCTGCGGCATGACGTCGGCGAACTCCTTGAGCGGTGCGTCGCCCTTGAAGAGGTACATCGGGTTGAGCAGCGAGCTGCCGGCGGTCATCTCCAGGGCGTCGACGGTGCCGTCCTGTTCGAGCCACTGGGCCACCGGGATCGCCTCGTCGAGCCAGAATCCGCCGGGCACGCCGTCGTCCATGTTCATCTTGGCGATGATCGCGATGCGGTCGCCGACCGCGTCGCGGACCGCCCGCATGATCTCCCGGGCGAACCGGGCGCGGTTCTCCAGGTTCCCGCCGTAGGTGTCCGTGCGCTTGTTGATCCGGGGGCTGAGGAACGAGCTGGCGAGGTAGTTGTGGCCGAGGTGCACCTCGACGGCGTCGAAACCGGCCTGGATGGCGCGGCGGGCGGCCTCGGCGTGGGCGTCGGTGATGCGTGCGATGTCGTCGAGCGTCGTCTCCTTGGCCCAGCTCAGCGTCGTGGCGTGGAAGTGCTTCGTCGGTGCCAGGGCCGGCAGGCCGTTCCCCTTGGGGCTGGCGACGGGGCCGCCGTGTCCGATCTGGGCCGAGACCGCGGCGCCCTCGGCGTGCACCGCGTCGGTGAGCTTGCGCAGGCCGGGCATCGCCTCGTCGGTCCAGTGGATCTGGTGCCGGTCGGTGCGTCCTTCCCGGGCGACCGCGCAGTAGGCCACGGTCGTCATGCCGACGCCGCCGCGGGCGTAGGCGACGTGGAAGTCCACCAGGTCCCGCGTGACCAGGGACTTGTGGCTGAGACCTTCGTACGTCGCGGCCTTGATGATCCGGTTGCGCAGCTGGACCGGCCCCAGGGTTGCGGGGGCGAGTACCTCGGGGGCCTCGGGGGTCTCGGTGTTCGTCACTTGGTGTTCCTCCTTGACTCGACGTGGTGGCAGGCGACCCGGTGCCCGGCCCCGATCTCCCGCAGCCGGGGCACCTCGTCCGCGCACAGGCCGGTGGCGAGCGGACACCGGGTGCGGAACCGGCAGCCCGATGGCGGGTCGAGCGGCGAGGGCAGCTCGGCCGCCGCATTCACCTCGACCGCGTCGTCGGTGTGGGCGCTGCGCTGGGCCTCGGGAAGGGACGCGAGCAGAAGGCGCGTGTAGGGGTGGACGGCTTCCAGGTGCATTCCGTCCGACGGCAGTACCTCGCACGTCCTGCCGAGGTACATCACCATCACCCGGTCGCTGATGTTCTTCACGACGGACACGTCGTGGGCGATGAACACCATGCTCAGACCGTGGCTCCGGGTGGTCGTTTCCAGCAGGTTGAGGATCTGGGCCTGCACGGACACGTCGAGGCTGGAGACGGGTTCGTCGCAGATCAGGACCTCCGGGTCCAGCATCAGCGCGCGGGCGATGCACACCCGCTGGCACTGTCCGCCGGAGAGCTCGTGGGGGCGGCGGTCCCGCACGGTCTCCGGGTCCAGTCCGACGGCCCGCAGCGCCTCGTCGACCCTGGCGTCCTTGTCGGAGCCGTCGTGTCCCCAGATGGCGGGGCCCTCCCACACCAGGTCCTTCACCTTCCGGCGCGGGTTCAGCGCGGAAACCGGGTCCTGCATGATGATCTGCATCCGGGCCCGTGCCTTGCGCAGTTCCTCCGGCCGGAGCCCGCCGAGCCGGACGTCACCGAGGCTGACGGTGCCCGAATCGGGGGGCGGGAGCTGGATCAGGGCGCGTCCGACGGTGGATTTGCCGCAGCCGGACTCGCCGAGGATCCCCAGCGTCTCCCCAGCCGCCAGTTCGAGGCTGACCCCGGAGACGGCATGCACCTTCTGGCCGCCGCCGACGGGGAACTCCACGACCAGGTTCTCGGCGGTGAGCGCGCGCCGTCGCGGCGTCTGAGCGACGGCACCGTTCGCGGTCATACCGTGGCCTCCTCGGCAGTGGCAACACCCAGCGGGTAGTGGCAGGCGACGCCGCCGACGCCGTCGGCGCTTTTGTGCGGAACGAGTTCGGGGGCCTCGTCCGCGCACCGGTCGGTGGCGAAGCCGCACCGGGCGGCGAAGCGGCAGCCGGCCGGCGGACACAACAGGTTCGGGGGCCGGCCCTCGATGGTCGGCAGCAGCGTGTGCGGAGGGGTGTCCAGCTGCGGGATCGAGGCGATCAGTGCCTGGCTGTACGGGTGCCGGGGGCTGTCGAACACCGACGCGGTGTCGGAGTGCTCGACGATGCGGCCGGCGTACATCACCGCGACCCGGTCCGCCCGTCCGGCGACGGTGCCGAGGTCGTGGCTGATCAGGATCGTCGCCATGCTCAGCTGCTTGCCGAGCGCCTGCAGCAGGTCGAGGATCTGCTTCTGGACCGTGACGTCGAGCGCCGTGGTCGGCTCGTCGGCGATGAGCAGGCGCGGAGCGCAGGCCAGCGCCATCGCGATGACGACCCGCTGCCGCATGCCGCCTGAGAGTTCGTGCGGGTACTGCCCGGCCCGCCGGGACGGTTCGGGGATGCCGACCTGCCGGAGCAGGTCGACGGCCCGGTCCCGGGCCTCGGCGCGGCTCAGGCCGAGGTGGAGGCGCACGCTCTCGGACAGGTGCGTGCCGACCTTCTTCACCGGGTTCAGCGATGTCATCGGGTCCTGGAAGACCATGGCCACCTCGGTGCCCCACAGACCGCGCCGCTGCTGCGGTGTGAGCGCGTGGACGTCCTTGCCGCCGATGAGCACGGATCCGGAGACCGAGGTGCCGGGCCCGTTGCTGATCAGGCCCATGACGGTGCGTCCGAGGACGGACTTGCCCGATCCGGACTCCCCGACGATGCCGAGGGTCTCCCCCGGGGACAGGGACAGTGAGACACCGTCCACGGCCCGCATCTCTCCGCGCGGGGTGTGGAAGACCGTGCGCAGGTCGCTGACGTCGAGCAGGGGTGGGGTGGTCACAGCTTCACGCTCCGGGGGTCCCACCGCCGGCGAGCCTTCTCACCGACGATGTTGAAGGCGAAAACGGTGAGGAACAGGAAGGCCCCGGGCACCAGCACGATGTGCGGATGGTCCTCGAAGACGTGCCCCTCACCCTCGGCGATCATGTTTCCCCAGGTTGGCTCGGGCGGCTGGATGCCCAGTCCGAGGAAGCTGAGGGATGCCTCGGCGACGATCAGTACCGAGATCATCACGATGGCCAGGGACATGATCGGCGGCAGTACGTTGGGCAGCAGCTCGCGCACCATGATCCGTGAATGCTTCGCGCCCATCGCGCGGGCCGCGATCACGAACTCCCTGTTGGTGTAGGCCACCGTGGTGGCGCGGCTGAGCCGCACCATGCCCGGAACGGTGAGCAGGGCCAGGGAGAGCGCGACGTTGCGCAGGCTCGGCTCCAGCACGGTCGCCAGCGCGATGAGCAGGATGAGCGGGGGCACGGCGAGCAGCGAGTTCGTCGCGATGCCGACCACCCGGTCCACCGTCTTCTGGAAGTAGCCGGCCACCAGCCCGATCACGGCGCCGACGATGGTTCCGACGAGGACCGCGGACAGGGAGATGAGCAGCGAGGACCGGGCGCCGTAGAGGGACCGGGCAAGCAGGTCGAGCCCGAAGCCGTTGGTGCCGAGCGGGTGGGGTCCGGTGAACGCCGGGGTCGCGAAGGTCGGTTCGGTGACGGTGGCCGCCACGTCCCGGTCCTCGGCGAGCGGCAGCCAGGGGCTGAGGAGGATCGCCAGGCCGAGCAGCACGAGCCAGCTCGCGGCGGACCAGAACACCGCGTCGAATCCGGGCCCGGCCCAGGCCTTGCCCAGGCGTGAGACACCGTTCAGCAGGAGGCCGATGCCTGTCAGCGCCAGCGCCGCCTTCACGGGTGCGATCAGTGTGGTGGTCGTGGCGCCGAACACCGTCAGGCCGAGGCCGATGACGACGAGCGCCACCGCGGTCGGCAGGGGCAGCGGGAAGGCGGTCCGCGTGCGCGGAGCGATGTCAGACATGGACACGTCGCGTCCTCGGGTCGAGATAGCCGTAGGAGAAGTCGATACCGGCGTTGATCACCACGTAGATGGCGGCGATGACGAGTACGGCACCCTGCACCATCGGGTAGTCCCCCTGGTTCGCGGCGTTGACCACGAGGGACCCCATGCCGGGCAGGGAGAAGAGGTACTCCACGATCACGGTGCTGCCGATCAGCCGGCCCAGGCTCAGGCCGAGCAGGGTCACGAGGGAGAACGACGAGGGACGCAGGGCATCGGAGACCAGGATGCGCAGCGGTGCCATCCCCTTGGCCCGGGCCGCGAGGATGTACTCCTCGCGCAGTGTGACGATCAGGTCCCCGCGCAGGACCCGGGTGAACATCGCGAGCTCCGCCAGGGCGACGGTCAGTGCCGGGAGGAAGGCGTGGTGCAGATTGCCCAGCAGGTCCCCGTCGCCCAGCCGCACCCATTCGGACCGCGGGAACCAGCCGAGCGAGGTGACCATCACCAGGACCAGCAGGAGTCCGGCCAGGAAGCTGGGCACCGACAGCACGCCGAACGTACCGGCGCTGATGATCCGGTCGGCCCGGCCGCCTTCGCGGTAGGCCGACCACATGGCCAGCGGTACGGCGACGACGAGCGCGATCAGCAGCCCCAGCACCGCGATCTCGACGCTCACGGGCAGCGCGGAGAGCACCCGGGAGGCCACCTCGCTCTGCGGCGGTACGACCGACCGGCCCAGGTCTCCGTGGAGGACACCGCCCAGCCAGTCGAAGTAGCGGGTGAGGAGCGGCTGGTCGAGGCCGAGCTCATGGCGCAGATCGGCGTAGGCCGAGGGCGGGTGCCCGGCTCCGAGAATGTCGACCGCGGGGTCACCGGGCAGCAGGGTCACCAGGGAGAAGACCCCGATGCTCACAATGAGCAGTACGCCCACCAGCTCGGCGGCCCTCAGTGCCAGCCTGTACACCGCGGCGAGACTCATGCTTCCTCCTGATCTGCGTGGTGCCTGCGGACGGGCCGATGAGAGCCGCTCCACATCGAGGTGACGCTAGGGGCGTCCCGGTGACCGGGCCGGGACGCGTCCCGGTGACCGGGACCCCGTGGCCGTCGCCCGGTCGCGGACCGTGCGCCGGGCCCGGTCCGGCCGTCGTCGGCGGGTGCATCGGTGGTGCGGGCGGGCCGGAAGGCCGTCGTGGCCTCGCGGCGGCCCGACCGCCGCCGGGGTGTGGGGATCACTTGCTGATCCAGGCCTCTCCGAACAGCGCCATGTACTCCTCGGTGGGTACGATGCCGTGCACGTTCTTGCCCCAGGCCGTGAAGCCCGCGCTGGCGCCCAGATTCGCCAGCGGCACCGTCTCGTTGACGAGGGTCTGGATGCCGTCGAGGGCCTTCTGCGTCTGCTCGTCGGTCACCGCGGCGTGCAGCTTCGTGAGCAGTTCGTCCATCTTCGGGTCGGCATAGCGTCCGGGGTTCCCGAAGCTCTTCGAGTTCAGGGCGTTCTGGAGGCGGTGGTACGGGTTGCCCTCGGAGACGCTGAGTGCGCCGCGGCTGAGGTCGAAGTCGTGGTCGACGTAGGTCTTCTTCACCCGGTCCGCGATCGAGGCCTCGAGGTCGAGCTTCACGGTGAACCCGACGCGTTCGAGCATGGCCTTGAGGGTGACCGCCTTGGCCCGGGAGACGGGGTCCGTGCCGTCCATGTAGCTGACGGTGCCGTCGAAGCCGTCCTTCTTCGCCTCCGTCACGAGCTTCTTCGCCTCGTCGAGGTCGACGCCGAGGGGCTTGACCGTCGAGTGCCACTGCGACTCGGGCGGGAACAACTCCTTGCCCGGAAGGCCCTTGCCCTTGTAGCTCCGCTGGGCGTCGAGTTGCGGGTCGAGGGCCAGGGCGATCGCCTTGCGCACCCGGACGTCGTGCCCGGGGCGGCCCGCACTGCTGTTGATGTTGATCACATTGCCCATGGCGGTCAGCGTCAACTCGCCCGGGTGGCCCTGCTTGACGGCCTTGTCGACCACGTCGGGGCCGCGCATGTAGGTCACGTCCGCGGAGCCGTCGTTGAGGGCGTCGAGCTTGGCCTCGTCCGACTGCGGCCAGTAGAACCGGAGCGCGTCGAGGTGCGGCCTGCCCTTCCAGTACTTCGTGTTGGCCTTGAGGACCATCTCCTCCTGCGGCGCGTACCGGTCGAGCGTGAAGGGACCGGCGCCGATCGGCTTGAACTCCTTGCCCGCGTAGGCGGCCGGGGCCACGATCATGCCGGCGGCCTGGGCGAGCATGGCGGGGAACTTGGCCCAGGAGGTGCGCATGGTGAAGACGACGGTGAGGTCGTCGGTCGCCTTCATCCCCGCGATGTTCGGCGCGAGCAGTACGGTGTCTGCGCCCTTGTTCGTCTGGTACCAGGTGATGCTGTCGACGACGGCTTTCGCGTTCAGCGGCGTGCCATCGGAGAAGTTGACGCCCTTGCGGAGCTTGAGCGTCCAGGTCGTGGCGTCCTTGTTGCTCTCCAGCGACTGGGCGAGCCAGGGCTCGTACTTCTTCGTCTCGGTGTTGTAGCGCACCAGCACGTCGTAGACGGCCGCCATCGCGGAGCCACCCGAAGCGCCTGTGGCGAAGGTGACCGCCGGGCTGAGACTGCGGGCCTCGGCGTAGTCGGCGAAGTTCAGCGTGCCACCGCGGACCGGCTTCCCCGCGTCGGGCTGCTTGCCGATGAGCCCGAACTGGTAACGGCCACGCTCGGCTGCCGTCTTCTTGCCGCTGCCGGTCTTGCCGCCCGCCGGGGAGGCGCACCCCGAGGTGAGCATCGCTCCGGTGACGAGGGCGACGGCGAGACTGGTGCGGACGCGTGATGCTCGCTGCATTTCTTCCTCCGGTTTTCGCGGGGCGTGGAGCCTTTTCAGGACGTATAGGGCGGAATGCGGATCGGGACCGTGCGGTGTGGGGCGGACGCTAGGGTGAGCGAGATCCGGCCGCCGTGGCGCATCCCACTGACCGGGAGCGGCCGACGGCGACGCGGTGGACGCACCGGTGTCCGAGCCGCCCTGATGCCGATTCGGGGGTGTTCGGCAGAGCCGTACGAGGAGTCGGTTCAGCAGAAACGCGACTCACGGTCACCCGCTGAGCGGGACCTGTCGGGCGCGGTGTGGCGCCCTCGCACTACAAAGGCCGCAACAGGTACGAGCGACATCGTGGGCCGGCCGACCTGAACAGGGAGTGAACCCCATGAGCGGCATCGACGAGCGACTGGCCCTGCTGGAGCGCAGGCTGCGGCAGTTGGAGAGCGGGGAGGCAGCCGATGAGGGCTCGCTGCGTGATCGAGTGGCTGTACTCGAACAGCTCCACCGGTTGCAGAGTGCCATCGACGCCCGCGACTGGGACACCATCCGGGACACCTTCACCCCCGACGGGACGGGGTACGGCAGGACAGGGGTCGACGAGATCCTGGCCATCATGCAGGACCACCTCGGCGGCTGCGGCCCGACCCAGCACCTGCTCGGCAACGAGCGGGTGACCATTGAGGGCGACCGTGCCCGGAGTCTCAGCTACGCGCGTGTCCATCACGTGGGGGCCAAGACCATGCAGGGCAAGTTCTTCGAGTGCATGGGGGAGTACGACGACCGATGGGTGCGCACCGAGAACGGTTGGCGGCTGAGCCGCCGGGAGTTCGACATGCAGATCCAGATCGGCGACTTCACAGTGCTCCGGCCGGCTGCCCTCCGCGCCGGCGCCGGGTCAGGGCACTGCCGGGTGACCCTGCCTGCCAGCACACCGTCCGCCGACGTGGCTGGCAAACGGGGAGTACAGTCACGCCGGAATCAGGGTGAATACAACCTTTAACGCATCTCGCTCACGAGGAACCGGCGGCGGCACTGTTGGGCGCACCGGAATCCGAGGTTTCCCGATGCCGACTCGGGGGTGCTGGCGGACCTGACGGCCACCCGGTAGCGGTCGCAGTACGACGCATGGCACAGGTAGGAAGCGCCCCACCGCGACTCCGTCCGACCCCGGCGGCGCACGGGGACCACCCCCCTGCACCTTTAGAATTCCGGCATGGCACGAGACGCGACAGCCACCAGGGAGCGCCTGCTCGATGCCACCACGAAGGTCTTCGCGGCGCAGGGTATGGAGCAGGTGAACCTGCGCGACATCAACCGCGCCGCGGGACAGTCCAACAACTCAGCGCTGCACTACCAAACGGACGACCGCGTCGGACACCACGTCAGGCAGGCCACGCCCAGGGCGGCAGAGACCCAGAACATCGAACACCAGCTCTGGTGATCGATCAGCACGGCGCCGAGCGGCAGGGCCACCGCCCCGCCGATGCCCAGCATCGCGCTGATCGTGGCGGCGCTCGCGGGCACTCGCGCGGGCGGGAGGACGTCGCGCAGGATGCTGAGCACGAACGGTACGACGCCGATAGCGACTCCCTGCAGCGCCCGGCCGAGGACGACGAGCTCGAGCGAGCCGTCGAGCGCGCAGGTGATGGACCCGAGGCCGAGAGCCAGCAGCGACGCGCCCAAGAGCCGGCGCTTGCCAGCGATGTCCCGAGTCGTCCACCGACCGGCATCGCCGCGGCGCCGCGAGCAGCACCCACGACGCGCCCCGCCGGGTCGGTGTCGAGGAGCCGCGGGAGGTCCGGGATCGCCGACCGGATGAACGTCTGCAGTAGGGACGCGTTTACCCTCAGGCGTGCCAGAACCGCCACGACGACCCAGTCGGCCGACTCGTCACTCGTTGTCCGATGCACCGCGGAATCCGCTGCCTCACGGTGCGCGGAGGACCCGGCTAGGGCGCGTATCGAGTCGTGATCAATCTGTGGGATTCGCCCTCGCGGCGGGGCCTGGACCGGTAGATGTTCTTGCATGACGCGAGTGCAACTGACTGACGAAGAGTGGGAGTTCATCGAGCCGTACCTGCCCATTGGCGAGTACGGCCCGTACCCCGAGCGGCTGCGGCAGCAGTTCGAGGGGGTGATCTGGCGGTTCAAGACGGGCGGGCAGTGGCGGGAGATGCCGCGGGAGTTCGGCGCCTGGTCGACCGTCTCCAACCGGTTCCGGCAGTGGCGGGACGCCGGCGTGTTCGAGGC
>NZ_JBHVEE010000145.1:0-25337 GCF_042802415.1 Streptomyces sp. NPDC057486
GGTGGTCGCCACGAACCGGTCGGCGTCGTCGAGCCACGGATAGTGCCCGGCTCCGGCCTGAACGACGAGCTCGGCGTTCGGAAACAGACCGGCGAACTCGGCCATCGTGCGGGGAGGGGCACCCGGATCGACCTCTCCGGCGAGCAGGAGCACCGGCGAAGCGAACCGGGCGAGCGCGGCGCGGGTGGCGTCCGGGTCGAAAGCGCCCTCGGCACCGAAGGCAGCCACGACCTCCATGTTCATCTGCTCGTCCCCAGCAGCCTGATGGGCCCGAGCCACCTCGTCCCAACGGCCATAGGAGAACGGCGCTATGGCCTTCCAGGCGTCGCTGGTGGGCTTGCCCGCCACTATCGCCTCCAAGGCCGCGAACGCCGCCGGGAACCACGGCTCGTCCCGGCGGAGCTGCGCCGTCTCGCGCCGAAGGTCGCCTGTGATCGTGAAGTCGACGGCCCGGACGCTCGGCGTGATCAGCGCCAGCTTGCTGACGCGCTCCGGATGGCGGCCGCCGTACAGTGCTGCCAGATTCGCGCCTGCGCAGTGTGCGAGCAGGTCCATCTGGTCCAGGCCGAGGTGCTCGCGCAGGGCTTCCAGGTCGTCGACGAGTCGGTCGCAGCGGCAGGAGGCGATGTCCTCCGGCATCTCCGACCGGCCGGTTCCCCGGAGATCCAGCCTGATCAGTTGCCGGTGCGTGGAAAGGCCACCGAGGTCGCCCAGGTATACGGAGTCCGTCGGTCCTCCGGGCAAACAGACCACGGGATGTCCGTCGCCGAAAACGTGGTACGCAAGCTTGGTTCCGTCGAATGCGGAGAAGGCAGGCATGGCAAAGATCCTTTCAGTGGTGTTTCGGGGAGAAGCGCCGCAGCGGTACGCCGGCTTGATCCACGCGGGTCAGTGGTGTGCCTACGGGGCGTCGAGGTCTCGGACGAGATGACGTGCGAAGAAGCGCTGTGAGCTCTCCGGGCCGAACGCGGGGATGCCCGCGTGGCGGCCCGGGTTGGTGTGCAGCGTCTTCTCACGGGAAGCGAAGGCGTCGAAGAATGCGAGGCCAACGTCGCGCGGCACCGGCTCGTCGTCCCACTGCAGCAGAGACTTGACCGGGACGGTGACCTGTGCCGCCGCCTCGGCCAGGGTTTCGTGGCCCGCGCAGCCGAAGTCGGTGGCAGTGATCCTCGGTTCGGCTGCGGCCGAGGGCACGCCGATCTCGCTGCCCAGTGACACGCCCCAGAACCCCACCCGTCCGCTTGCGCCGACGTGGTCAAGGTCTTGAAGGGCGTCCGGGGTGGACTGCCACTTCGGAACGGCACGCGCTGCCGGCGAGGTGTTGTGCCGGGTGACGAGTGGGCCGATGGGCTCGCCGGCGGACATCCGTTCCTTGCTGCCTGCCGCGAACTGTCCGTCCTGCTCGATTCTTTGGCGGTTGCCGTGTCCGGGCGCGTCGATGGCCGCCACCGCGAAGCTGCAGCGAGTCACGGGTGGCCGGAGCAGACCTGAGATGCCGTCATGGGTGAACGGACGTTCCGAGACGCCGTTCGAGGTCGTCTCCGAGGTGACGTACATGGGTTCGTGGCCTTTCGGGATGCCTACGGGCGCTCCCAGGGCCACCTATGTCAGATGAACCGCACAGCCGCGGGGGAGGAGAGCACCCAGCCTGATACAGCGTTAATGGGTCTCACCTCCTCGGTCGGTCATGTGCACGGCGACGTTATCAGGCCTGGGGCCGGGGGGAACAGACCAGGAGTGGAGCCGGTCGCCGCCGCACCCTGACCCGGCGCTGAGCAAGACGTTCAAGGGCTGTCCCGTAATCCCTGGCGGAGCGGCCCTTAGGGCAGGAACTCGTAGAACGGGCCGTCAGGCGCGAAGTTGCGAGAACACAACGTCACGTCCCTGCCCTTGAGATAAGCCAGCAACCACTCACTGAACGTCATCTCGTAGAGAGTCCAGGCCGGACTGTCGAACTCCTGGACCACGACGCGCCAGGGTGACGAAGGGGCGCCGGGAATTCGAAGGAAAACCGCCTCGCCCGTCGTGGCCGACGCCACCGGTATCAGTTCCCCGGGGTTCGCCCCCACCGGACTCGGCAAGAACTCCGCCATGTCCTCCTCGCGCCAGAGCTCGAGATCGCCCCTGATATTTTCTCTCAGACTGTGCAGAAGATGGCAGGCGGGGTGCTTCAGATACAACTGTCCGTTGATCTCGATCGAACCGTAGGCGTCCACGATCTCACGGAAATCCGCAGGAAATTCGATACCGAGTTCCCGCTCCAGTTCGATCCACGGTGCCGGATCCGACCAGTTGAACCGAGGTTCGCCCAACAGGGCTGTTATTTCGGGAAGCGTTGCCACCACTGGATTCCTTCCAGCACGTCGAGCCGATGCCGGTCTTGGAGTTGACCGCAGTACAGGAGACAGTCTCCTCGATCCCTTGGGGTCCGTACATGGTCATCCCCACCTGAACGGCAGCAGTTCCCCGTCGGAGACGACCGGCGGCTGACGGGTGCCGGCTGCCGCATCCATGTGGTGTCCGATAATGAGCACGAGTCACCCGTAGCAACACCCCTACTGAGTCAAGACAGAAAGAGGAGAAGCGCCGATGACTGCCGTGCACGGAACAGCGGTGAATATTCCCACCCCGGATGGCTCGGCCGACGCATACCTGGCTCATCCCGACGATGGCAGTCCCCATGCCGCTGTCCTGCTCTACATGGACGCCTTCGGGCTGCGCCCGCACCTGAAGGAGATGGCTGACCGCCTTGCCGGGGCCGGCTACACCGTGCTGGTCCCCAATGTCTTCTACCGTCATGGCCGCGCCCCGGTGGTGGAGCTTCCCGACTTCATCGACCCTGTCCAGCGCCCCGACATCTTCCAGCACATCGTCCCCATCATGCGGTCACTCACCCCCGAACTGGCGATGCGTGACGCCGACGCCTACCTGCGCTGGTTGGCTGCTTGCCCACAGGCCACCGACGGCCCGGTCGGCGTCACCGGCTACTGCATGGGTGCAGGCCTGGCCCTGCGTACCGCAGGCACCTACCCGGACCGCGTCGCCGCCATCGCCGGCTTCCACGGCGGGCAACTGGCCCCCGACACCCCCGACAGCCCGCACCTGCTCGCCGACCGCATCACCGCCGAGGCGTACTTCGGACACGCCGATCAGGACCAGGCAATGCCCCCCGAGCAGATCGACCGCCTCGAGAAGGCACTCACGGCAGCCGGTGTCCGCCACCAGGGTGAGGTCTACCGAGGCGCGCACCACGGTTACACCCAGGCCGACACCGCCGCCTACAACCCCGATGCAGCCGAACGTCACTGGACGGCACTTCTGGACCTTCTCGCCCGTACGCTCTGACGGACCCCGGCTCCCGTCGTCCGGTCCCGATGGGAGTTCCCGCAACCGTTGCTGCTGTCGGCGCCTGCAGAACCAGTCGAGGCGGGATATCGACCTGCGGTCGGCACGGCTGCACCGTCCGGTTCTCGGCTGCTCGTGGGCGTGCTCGAGCGTCATCCGCGCCTCCACTCCGCTCCCGCGGATCGTCACCGGGGCGTCGGGCGGCCCATCCACCACGGAAGCCACAAGCGGCAGAATTCTGATGCCGCACCCGGTGCCCCGGGGCGGGGCAACCACATGAAGGGCTTGCCGCGTCCCGTCGACAACGCAGGGGACGTTGAGCAAGCAGTTCACCGGCATCTCCACCACTGCTGGAGGAGGCACGACCACTCGGCCACGAGGCAGCAACGAGGTAGCAACGGATGAGCGACGGCGCCGCCGTCCCTCGAAGCGGGCCGCGTACGATCCGGGACATCGGGGCGCGCCCCCGGGGGAGGGGGGCTCATGCGGCGGGCGTTTTCGTGGCCGGTGTCCCGGCGCTTCGTCGGCACCGTTGCGGTCGGTGCGACCCTCATAGCGACCTCGGGGTGCACGGTGCCCGTCGATGCCGTCACCGGGATCTCCGTGACCGTCGACGGTCATCTGGTCGGCGTCATGATGATCTGTGGGCACCATATCGACGGCGCGACGCTCTACGTGGACAGCACCGATGCCAAAAGCCAGACGAAGGTGGGTTCATGGACCGCTGACCGTCCTCTCACCGCCGGGCTCGTCACCTGGCCCCTGGACGCCCCCGCCGCCGGCTGGACCGCGACCAAGCCCCTGGCCCCACTCACGGCCGGGACCACGTATGCCCTCTACGGCTGGACCAAAGACAACTCCTGGTCATCGGCAAGCGTCTCCTTCACCCTGACCGACCGGGACCGGCTCACCCCGGGCGAGGTCCACTACGACGATCTCTCGGCCGACGGCGGTGGTTCCCCCACCGCCGTCCCCACAGCGGACTTCGCAGCCACGGCGTGTCGGGACACGTAGCCACAGTCCGAGCAGGGCGCCTCCCGGCTGATGCCGATGGCTGCTGTCAGGGGCTGGTCTTGATCTTCTTCATGGTCAGGTGAGATTCGAGGCGGAGGACGCAGGGCAGGCCGCTGAGCTTGCCGGTGAGGAAGGCCTCGTAGGCGGCGTGGTCGGCAACGGCGACTCGGATGAAGTAGTCGGGGCGGCCGAACATGCGACGGAACTCGATGACTTCCTCGTAGGACGCCACGGTGTCCTCGAACTCCTCAAAGGTCTTGCGGTCGGTGGCACTGACCTCGACGTCGATGAGGACTTCCAGCCCGCGGTCGAGGGCTTCGGGGTCGATGACGGCCCGGTATCCGGTGATGACACCGAGCTCCTCCAGCCGCTTGACCCGGCGCAGGCACGGCGGCGGGGTCAGACCGACTCGTTTGGCCAGTTCGACATTGGTCAGCCGCCCGTCCTGACTCAGATGAAACAAGATTTCACTGTCGATGCGATCGACATGCACTTCATTGCTCATAAGTGGATCGTAGAGCCATTGTCAGCAACCATATAAGGCGGATTTTGTCCTAAAGTTTCCGCATGGGAATACTTCCATCCGTTGCCGTTGATCCTTCTCGGCCTCCCGCCGCGTCCCAGACCCCCGCTCAGCTCCCGACGCCTGCGGCTCCGGCCGCGTTCAAGGACTCCACCTCCGTGGGCCTGGGGCTGGTGCCGCTCGGCCTCGCCTTCGGGGTACTCGTCACCCAGTCCGGCCTGGCCTGGTGGTGGGCGAGCGCATTCACCGCCCTCATCTACGCCGGATCGTTCGAGTTCCTGCTCGTCGGCCTGGTCGCCGCCGTCGCACCGCTCGGGACAGTCGCCCTGACCGCCTTCCTGGTGAACATCCGGCACGTCTTCTACACGTTGTCCTTCCCCCTGCACCGCGTGAGCGGGCGCCTCGCGAAGGCCTACAGCACCTTCGCCCTGACCGACGAGGCCTACGCCCTGACCACCAGCGAGCAGGCCCGCTCCTGGCCCGGCCGCCGCATCCTGTGGCTCCAGCTGTACATGCACCTGTACTGGGTCGGCGGCGCCACCGCCGGAGGACTGCTCGGCTCGCTCATCCCCGACAGCGTCACCGGCCTGGAGTTCGCTCTCACCGCCCTGTTCACCGTCCTGGCTCTCGATGCGATCAGGGACCGGCGCGATGACCTGCCCACTCCCGTCCTCGCGCTGCTCAGCGCACTTGTCGCCCGTCTTCTCCTCCCCGGCCAAATGATGCTGACCGCCTTCGTCCTGTTCACCGCTGCTCTTCTGGCCCGGCACCTCACCGCCCGCACGAGGACCCGCCATGCCTGACACGCCCTATCTGATCGCCGCAGTCGCGATTTCCGCCGCCGTCACCTGGGCCTTGCGCGCCCTGCCCTTCGCGGTCCTGGCCCCCCTGCGCGCCAGCAGCACCGTCCAGTACCTCAGCACCCGCATGCCGGCCGGCGTCATGGTGATCCTGCTCGCCTACTGCCTGCGCGACCTCCATCCGACGGAAGTACGCGCCATCGCCCCGCCGGCGGCCCTGGCCGTCACCATCGGCCTGCACCTGTGGCGACGCAACGCCCTGCTGAGCATCCTGGGTGGCACCACGGTCCACGTGGTCCTCGCCAGCACTCTCTTCGCACACTGACCGGGCCCTCCCACCCGCGTCCACCAGCAGGGCAGCAGGCCCGAGTCGGCGATCACCGGACCGCCCCCTCGGCCGGACATCGTGGCAGCGGTGCCGGTGGGGGGCGTCGTTCCTCCCCGGTGGCGCCCGGATCGCGCCGGGCGCAGGCTGCCGGGCAGGTCAGGAATGTGGAAGGAGTAGAGCTGCCCGGCCCGGCCGTGCGGTTGTTCCACGCATCGCTGCGTAGGCGGCGCCATGCCCTGTTGTGCGTTGAAATGAGGGAGCCAGTGACGAGGCGCCGCCCACGGTGCGGTGGATCATGGGATAGCTCGTGGAGGAGCTCACAGGGTCCGGATCTCTTCGGTGGCCGCGTGGGCAATGGTCCGCGGTGAACGCTCAGGTCCACGGGGGACTGCTCCTGCGGTGCGGGCGCGGCCGGCGAGTACTGCAGCGGTAACTGACTGTCCGGTGGACCTGAGCGTGACCGGTTCAGTCGAGAAGGTCGTACCTGTCCGGCTCCCAGTCGGCGAACAGGGTCAGCGCCTTCTCCGTCTCGGTGCGTTCTGGAGTGGTCGCGGTGGCCGGCCACCAGTTCTCCACCTGATGGGCGTCCACGAGGACGAAGCCGCGGTACCCGTCGAAGTCGCCGGGGTCGCTTGCCACACCGATATGGATGGGTGCGTCATCGGGCAGATCTTTGAGGGCGTCGCGCAACTGTGCGGCGTTCCAGATTTGGGGGGTGTGCTCGAAGGTGTCGGCCATACGCACAGGTTGCCGGAGAGGGTTGTCCAACTGGGGGAGACACGACCGCTTGGAGGGCGAATGCGCTGATCCGGTGCAAGGG
The DNA here is from genome assembly GCF_042802415.1 of Streptomyces sp. NPDC057486. Taxonomy (NCBI): domain Bacteria; kingdom Bacillati; phylum Actinomycetota; class Actinomycetes; order Kitasatosporales; family Streptomycetaceae; genus Streptomyces; species Streptomyces sp. NPDC057486. The sequence continues at coordinate 6,831 of NZ_JBHVEE010000145.1, forward strand.
TAGGGCAAAGAACGGACCACCCGCCGGGAGACAGGATGAGGGGGCGTCGGCCAAAAATGTGCCATCAGCCGCAAACCGCCCCGCACGGGCAGGGAAGATCCAATTCCGGACGTCACACAAGGTCATCACGCCGCAGTGCCGGTCCATCGTGAGGACTTCGTCGCCGCTGGGACAGTCGCACGGTTCGTCCGACTGGAGTTGGGCAGGTTCCGGATCTCCGCCGGGTATCTCCGGAGGAAACAGACGAGATGCTCCGACGGCGACCTGCCACCATGGCCATGGGCATCTCCGGTGCCGGCCATGCCGGTTGAGGCGTCTGGTCACCCAGCCGTCGGAATCGCCCCACGAAGCACTGACCGGAACCGCTCTCTGGTGGACACATGGCCCCAGCAGTTCCGCGGAGGGGCGTCGTCATGTCCGACAGGGGGCTCAGCCGACCCCCGAACCGCTGGTCACAAGGGCCGACCGGCGTCGAGAATGTCGCCATGACCGACAGCCGCGACGACGCCGACCGCATATTCATCCGCAGCAAATGGGGCACCAGCCGATACGTCTACAACCCGCACAACCCCGTCGGCCGCGCCCTCATCATCGGCTCGCTGCTGTTCGCCGTCGGCGGGATGTACCTCCTCTATCATCCGGGCCTTCTCAGCGGCTCCAACGACTGGGACGGGGACGAACTGCGGTCCGCCGTGACAGCGGCGACCGCCGAGCTGTCGAGCGAGGCGCAGTTCGGGCCCGGGACCATCAACTACGAGGACATCCTGCAGGCCCGCATCGCGGAGAAGGGCCACAGTTCCCAGGACGCGCTGACTGTTACGCTCGCCTCGGATCCGCCGGATTCCGACGTGCTCAACGGGGGCGCGGAACAGGCCGACTACACCGTCACCGCCGACGGCACGGACACCGCCTTCTGCCTCGAGGTCTACGCCATGAGGCGCAAGCAGGCGATGGGCTACGACTTCGTCACCACCTCCATCGGCGATGGTGCGTGCCCTGCCTCCTGATACCTGTTTGTCCGCTCGGACGCGGGCCGGGCTCCGGTGCCCGTCCCGTCTCTCCTCCGAGCCGCCATCGGGGCGGGCGGCGCAGTCGGTGACCTCGGGGGAGGCCTCGTCCGGCGGCGGCCCGGGAGGAGCCCTGCGGCACGGGCGGCGCCGCGGACAGGGATTCGCGCACGGTACAGACGTGCCTCCGACCCGGGCGCAGCCGCGTCTGTCGTGACCTCGTTCCCAGGCCGTGGTCCCCGAGCGCAGGAAATCCCCGTTCCGCAATTGCGGAACGGGGATTTCCCCACGTATATTGAGTGATTCTGTGTATCCAACAGAAAAGACCCCTTACCGGGGCCACTGAGAACACCATATCCGGCAAGGAGTGACTTTGTCAACTCACGAAAACGTCGAATTGCAGAAGGAGCAGGAATTCATCGACCGGCTCTACAACCGTGTCGACACGCTGCGCGGGGTCACCGCGCAGCGTGTCGAGGATGCGTTGACCCCGGTGGGGAACGGCCTGCAGGCCCGTCTCGAACGCGATGTGCTCCTCGCCGAGCGTTCCGGTCTGCTCGCAGCCCTGAATGCGGTGGACGGCTCGCTGTGCTTCGGCCGCATAGACCTCCGCGACGGTGCCGCGCACCATATCGGCCGTATCGGAATTCGTGAGGACGACACCGAACACACGCCTCTGCTCATCGACTGGCGGGCACCTGTCGCCCGGCCCTTCTATCTCGCCACCGGGTATACGCCCATGGGGCTGCGCCGACGCAGGCACATCACCACCGAGGGCCGCACGGTGACCGAACTGCACGACGAGATCCTCGATCTCGGGGACCGCGAACGCAGCGGATTCGAGGACCCGAGCGGTGACACCGTGCTGCTCGCCGCGCTCAGCTCCGCCCGCACCGGCCGCATGGGCGACATCGTGCGGACCATCCAGGCGGAACAGGACCGCATCATCCGTGCTCCGCACCGTGGTGTCCTCGTCGTCGAGGGCGGCCCCGGCACGGGCAAGACCGCGGTCGCGCTGCACCGTGCGGCCTTCCTGCTGTACGAGCACCGTGAGCTTCTGGCCAAGCGCGCGGTCCTGGTCGTGGGCCCCAATCCGGCTTTCCTGCGCTACATCGGCGAGGTGCTGCCCGCCCTCGGTGAGACCGGGGTCATGCTGGCCACGCAGGCCGAGCTCTTCCCCGGTGTCCACGCCCGCGGAACCGATACCCCCCGTGCGGCCGCCGTCAAGGGCGGCGCGGGGATGGCCGAGGCGCTCGCCCGCGCCGTACGCGACCGGCAGGGGCTGCCCGAGCCCGGCGCGCCGGTGGTCATCCCGCACGACGACGGGGACCTCGTCCTGGACTGGGAGATCGCCTACGAGGCCCGGCAGTCGGCCCGCGAGACCCGTCTGCCGCACAACCTCGCCCGTCCGTACTTCGCGTTCCACGTCATCGACGCCCTCACCGCGCAGCTCGTCGAACGCATCGGCGCGGACCCGTACGGCGGCCCGAACTTCCTCGGTGCGGACGACATCGCCCAGCTCGGCAAGAGCGTCGCCGCGAGCGAGGAGGTGCACGCCGCCGTCGGAGAGCTGTGGCCGGCGCTCACCCCCGAGGAGTTCCTGGCCGGCTATCTGGCCGAGCCGGTGCACGTACCGGATGAGGACGCCGAGGCCATCCGGCGCGTTCCCGGTGACGGGGAGTGGACCCCGGCCGATGTGCCGCTTCTCGACGAGGCGGCCGAGCTGCTCGGGACCGACGACAGTGCCGAGCGGGCCGCAGCCGAGGCCGAGCGCCAGGGGCGGGTCGCTTATGCACAGGGCGTCCTGGAGCTGTCCCGGGGTTCGGAGACATACGAGTTCGAGGACGAGGAGTCCGAGCGCCTGGCCGCCCACGACATCATCGATGCCGAGCGGATGGCCGAGCGGCAGGAGGAGGCCGATCACAGGAGTGCGGCCGAGCGAGCCGCCGCCGACCGGACCTGGGCGTTCGGGCACATCATCGTCGACGAGGCGCAGGAACTGTCGCCGATGGCGTGGCGGCTGCTGATGCGCCGGTCACCGACCCGCTCGCTGACCCTGGTCGGTGATCCGGCGCAGACCTCCGAGGAGGCGGGCGTCGGCTCGTGGGAGAGGATCCTGGAGCCGTACGTCGGCGGCCGTTTCGAGCATGTGAGGCTGGGGGTCAACTACCGTACGCCTGCGGAGATCATGGAGCTGGCCGCCAGGGTTGTACGGGCCCAGGACCCCTCGTTCGAGCCGCCCGCGTCGGTGCGGTCCACCGGCGGGACGCCGTGGACGAGGGACGCCGGTGCGGATCTGGCGGGCGCGGTGGCCCGGGCCGTCGCGGAGCTGACGCCCGAGGAGGGGCGCCTCGCGGTGATCGCACCGCGAGCCCTGCACGAGGAGATCGCGGCCCCGCTCGACGGGGTCACGGCCGGCGCCGAACCCGACCTCACCCGTCCCGTGGTGCTGCTCGGCCCGCGTGAGGCCAAGGGGCTCGAATTCGACCATGTCCTGGTCGTGGAGCCGGGGCGGTTCGGGACCAGTGACCTGTACGTGGCGCTGACCCGTGCGACGCAGCGCCTGGGCATCGTCCACAGGGAAGAACTGCCCGAGTCGTTGCGCTGACCGCTGCGGCGGCGGGTGCACGAGGGGCGGTTCGACCCCGACGGAGGGTGTCGGTGAAAAGTGGCCCGAGGGCCCATCGGCTGACCCGGAAGCAGCGCGGGAGCGGTACGACTCCGGTATGCGGGCGTTGCGAGAGGTGATCAGGGCCGACGTGCGCGCCGTGCACGTCGGCCTGGGAATCGTCATCCGTCTCACCGCCTGGCACGCGGTCGAACACCACTCCCAGGACGAATCGCACGGTCAGAGCGGTTCACCGACGGCAGGGGATTCCGGCAGGGCCTGCTCCACCCAGATGGTCTTGCCGGTGGGCGTGTAGCGCGTGCCCCACTGCTGTGCGATCTGGGCGACGATGAACAGGCCGCGGCCGCTCTCGTCGTCGGCGGCGGCGTGGCGCAGATGGGGTGAGGTGTGTCCGGTGTCGGCCACCTCGCAGATGAGGGTCTGGTCGCGGATGAGCCGGACGTGGATCGGCCCGGCGGCGTAGCGGATGGCGTTGGTGACCAGCTCACTGACGATGAGTTCGGTGGTGAACGACAGTTCGTCGAGTCCCCACTCTCCGAGTTGCCCCATGGTCATGGCGCGGGCCTTGCCGACCATCGCGGGTTCCGCGGTCAGTTCCCACACCGCCACCTGGTGCTCGCCGAGCATCCGTGTGCGTACGAGGAGCAGGACCGCGTCATCGTTCGCCGGCCCCGGCACCAGGGTCGCGACTGCGCGGTCACAGAGCTCTTCCAGGGAACGCTGGTGCTGGACAAGGGTTTCGGCGAGCAGGCCGAGGCCGACGTCGAGGTCGTCGGCGGCCGCCTGGACGAGGCCGTCCGTGAAAAGGGCGACGAGGCTGCCCTGCGGCAGCTGGAATTCCGTGGTCTCGTAGGGCAGACCCCCCAGCCCCAGCGGAGGGCCAGCCGGGAGCTCCGGGTAGGTGGTGACCCCGCTGTCCGGCCGGACGACCGCAGCCAGCGAATGGCCGGCACGCGCCATGCTGCACTGTCCTGACACCGGGTCGTACACCGCGTACAGGCACGTCAATCCCAGGGCTGCCTCCTCCCCGGGCCGCGCGCCGCCCGCACCATGAACGGCCGCTCTCTCCTCGGCGGTCTGCCCGGCCAGGTCGTCCAGGCGTGACAGGAGCTCGTCCGGGGCGAGGTCGAGGCGGGCGAGGACACGTACACCGGTACGCAGGCGCCCCATGGTGGCGGCGGCGAGCAGTCCATAGCCGGTGACCTCCCCGACGACCAGGCCGACACGGGCTCCCGACAGGGGGATGACGTCGAACCAGTCGCCGCCCACCCCGGACCGGCTGTCGGCGGGCACATAGCGGCTCGCCATCTCGACGGCGGTCCGCTGCGGCAGCCGGTGAGGCAGCATGCTGCGTTGCAGCCTGAGGGCCGCGGTGTGCTCGCGCGTGACGATGAGCATCAGCACGACACCGAGCAGCAGGGCTCCGAGGCCCATGACGGTCACCCCGCCCGTCCGTCCGATGAACGGCAGGTCGATGGAGGTCTCACCGTAGCCGGGGTCGGCGTAGACGTCGAAGGCGGCGTAGCAGAAGAGGAAGAGCATCATCAGCCCGCCCAGGCCCGGCAACAGCCCCTTGCACAGGAAGTCTCCGGGGCTGCGGGTGAGCACGCTGCGGAAGTACCAGACACAGGCGAAGCCGGTGAGGCCGTAGTAGAACGCGATCGCGAGGCCGACCGACTCGACGGAGTCGGCAAGGACGTTGCGGCTGACCGCCGTCAGGAGGACGTAGAAGCCGATGGATGCCAGGCCCAAGCTGATCGTCGACCAGGTCGGGGTGAGAAATCTGCGGTGCAGGCGGGCGAACCGGGAGGGCACGGCCTTGTGCGCGGCCATGGAGAAGACGGTGCGGGCCATCGGGAGGATGGTGGTCTGGGTGGAGGCCACCGCGGAGGTCAGCACCATGAGGATCAGCAGTTTGGCGAGCAGGGGCCCCAGGCCGTTGCTGCCGAAGACGGCGTTGCCCAGGCCCGAGAGCACGTCGCCCGCGTTGGCCCTGTTGCCCAGCCCGATTCCGGTGGAGCCGACCCCGGCGAAGGCCTGCGCCGAGGTGGTGACCAGGACGTAGAGGATCAGCAGCAGCACAACGGAGATGAGGGCGGCGCGCCCCGGGATGCGCGTGCTGTCCGCGGTCTCCTCGTTGACCGTGACGGCGGTGTCCCAGCCCCAGTAGATGAAGACGGCGGCGAGGATACCCGTGGTCAGCGCTTCGACCGATGGCACGTGGAGGGGGTTGAACCAGGACGCTGAGACATGGATCGCCATCTCGGGGTTACCGGTGTAGACCTTGACCAGGGCGGTGACGGCGAACAGCACCAGTACGGCCACCTCGAAGAACAGGAGCCAGCGCTGAAGGGCAGCCGAGATCTCGATGCCGATGTAGCAGATCGTGGTCATCACGCTGATCCAGACGACGCCCGCGATCGTGGTCCACACCCTGTTTTCCGTGAGTGAGTCGTAGCCCAGGAGCCGGAAGCCGTAGATGCCGGCGATCTCGGCGAGGTTCGCCATGACGATGATGTCGGCGACAATGATGCCCCAGCCGCCCATCCAGCCGGTGCGCGGGCCGAAGGCACGGGTCGCCCAGGTGAAGGTGGTCCCGCAGTCGGCGTTGCTCGCGTTGAGTTCCTTGTACGCGTATGCGATCAGCAGCATCGGGATGAAGGCCAGGATCGTGATGATCGGGGCCTGGAGGCCGACCCCCGCCACGATGAGGCCGAGCGTGGCCGCGATGCTGTACGCCGGGGCGGTGGACGCCACGCCGATAGCCACGGAGGAGGACAGTCCCAGGGCACCGGATTTGAGCCCTTTCCTGCCTGCGCCCGGGCCGAGCGCCAGAGGCGCGTCGGACGCCGCAGGCCTACGGGAGAGCTTCACACCGGATGCCAACCTCCTCATTTGCCTTCCGCCCACCATTTTCGCCGCAGGTGGTGGTGCCTGCCACGGGAAACCGGCTGGATGACGTACACGGCTGTCAGCAGGACCGATGGGAGCGGACCGACGGGTGTGCCGTCCGGCGGGACGGTGGCCATACCGTTGCCCGGACCGCCACGCCGGACACGCGGCCGCGACGACCGGCAGGGCTGCGGTGGCCGGGTACGGAGTCGGCCGACGACACGTTCCCGATTCAGCTCGATCCGCGCGACCAGGAAGAACCCCGTCACGGGCAGCAACAGGCCGGATATCGCCTGCTGTCCGTCAGACAAGCCCTCTCCGGTCTGCCAACCGTCCTGCGCTGGGATGACGACGGGGCCGGAGGGAGTATGGGGGTATCCGGAGCAGCAAGGAGACCGGCGCAACCGAGGGCCGGCAGGAGACCCCGCGTCGGTTGGCAGGCGGAGGGAGTGCCTTGCATGAACAGCGTCGAATCCTTCCGGGCCGACATCAGCCGGGTGCGCCCCGGGCGTTCACGCCCGGCTGGGCTGCTGGATCTGCTGACTGTCGCCGCGGTGGTGCTGGACGCCGACGGGCGGATCGCTTTCTGGAGCCCGCAGGCCGAGGAGCTGTTCGGCTATACCGCCCAGGAGGCTCTTGGCCAGTACGCGGCACGCCTGATGATCCACGAGGAGCACCTGGATCTGGTGATCAAGCTGTTTGCCGAGGTGATGGACACGGGCCGGAGCTGGGCCGGTGCTTTCCCCATCCGGAACAAGGACGGCAGTACCCGGCTGGTCGAGTTCCGCAACATGCGGCTGCTGGACGACCTCGGCGACGTATACGCCTTGAGCATCGCGGCCGACCACACCACCCTCCAGCAGGTCGAAACCGAGCTCGCGCTCTCCGAGCGGCTGGTCTCGCAGTCCCCCATCGGGCTCAAGGTCATGGACACCGATCTGCGGTACGTGACCGTCAACCCGGCTCTGGCCCACATCAACGGCCTGCCCGCCGCCGACCACATCGGCCGGAACGTCCATGAAGCCCTGCCCTTCCTGGACACCAAGGCCATCGAGTCCGTCATGCGTCAGGTCCTGGCAACCGGTATCCCCGTCCTGGACCGGTACGTCGTCGGACGCACTCCCGCCGAACCCGAGACCGAGCACGCGTGGTCCACCTCGTATTTCCGGCTGGAGGACCGCGTCGGGCGGGTGCTCGGTGTGGCTGCCTCGGTGGTGGACATCACCGAGCGGCACCGTGCGGCCACTGAGGCCGCACGGGCTCGCCGACGCCTTGCCCTCATCGCCAACGCCTCCGCTCGCGTCGGCACCACCCTGGAGGTGGACCAGACCGCCCGGGAGCTGGCCGAGGCCACGGTGCCGGACCTCGCCGACGTGGTCGCGGTGGACGTGCTCGACTCCGTCCTGGCCCTGCGCCGCTCGACAGCGCCCGCGACCGGCCCGGAACTCTTCCGTGCCCTCGCCGTCGAAGCCGCCTATCCCACCGAGGTCGTCCGCGCCACCGACAGGCCCGGAGACCTTGCCACCTATGGTGCCGACCGCCTGATCACGCAGTGCGTACACACTGGTCGACCGGTGCTGGTGCCGCACGCAACCGATCAGGATCTGCCCCGTATCGCCCGCGACCCGGCTGCCGCCGCCCTTCTGTCCCAGGCCGGCGTCCACTCGTATCTCGCGGTCCCCCTGATCGCCCGCGGCGAAGTCCTGGGGGCCGTGGACTTCATACGTGCTCGCAATCCGCTGCCCTTCGACGAGGACGACGCCACCCTGGCCGGTGAGCTCGCCGGCCGCGCGGCGGTGTGCATCGACAATGCGCGTTGGTTCCAGAGCGTGCGCAACATCGCGGTCACCCTCCAACGCAGCCTGCTCCCGGATCACCCTCCGCACCACGCGGGCCTGGAGGTCGCCTCCCGCTATGAACCCGCAGGAGCTGCCAGTGAGGTCGGCGGGGATTGGTTCGACGTCATCTCCCTGGACGGCGACAAGACCGCCTTGGTGGTGGGTGACGTGATGGGCAGCGGCATAGACGCCGCCGCGACCATGGGCCGACTGCGCACCGCGACGTGCACGCTGGCCGATCTGGACCTCGACCCGGCACAGGTGCTCCGACAGCTCGACAAGACCACCGCACGCCTGGAGCACTACATCGCCACCTGCGTCTACGCCGTCTACGACCCTCGCCGCGCGGAGTGCCACATCGCCACAGCAGGACACATGCCTCCGGTCCTCGTACGCACAGGCCATCCACCGGAACTGGTCGACCTGCCCACCGGCGTCCCCCTCGGCGTCGGCGGCGTCCCCTTCGAAGCCGGCACCGTCCGATTGGGGCACGGAGATCTGCTCGTCCTCTATACCGACGGACTGGTCGAAACCCGTGAACGCCCCATCGACGAGCGCCTGAAGAGACTGCTCCAGCTGCTGGAAGGCCCCCAGTGCCCCTTGGAGGAGACATGCGACCGGCTCCTCGGTGCACTGCGCGACCCGGAGCACCACGACGACGTGGCTCTGCTCGTCGCGCGTCCTCGGGCATGGTCGGTTGCGCGTCCCCCGTGTTGAATCACCCGGCGATCGGATCTCATACGACGCCGGCCATCCTGCAGGGCATCGCCCGGCAGCGGAATCGTGCATCCGGTGACTGCCACCTGTGCAGGTCGGCCATGGCCCACTCGGCCCGCAGCTACCGCTGCGCGAGCGGCCCCCAAGTCCGCACGGTGGCCGTCCCGTCGTTCCGCAGGTTTTGACAACTGCTCAACGACGGGCAGCGGACGATCACGGTCCGTACCGAGGACACGGTCACCTCGTACGCGGTGCGGTATTGAATGCTCAGGCGGCCATGGCAGTGAGTTTCGACGGGTTCATCATCCACAGCACTCGGTCGATACCGTCTGCGGTCACGCTCACCGTGACAACGGCGAACACGCTCCCGTCACGGTACAGGCGCACCGCAGCCCGGCCGTTGGTCTCGACCGGCTCCACCGAGACACCGGACCAGAAGGTCTCGGCGAACGCGTGGATATATTTCGCCACTCGGTGAGGGCCCACGACGGGGAACTTCGACGCCCGAACGGCGCCCCCGCCGTCCGAATACGAGACGACGTCCTTCGCGAACAGCTCCTCCAATGCGGTCACATTCCCTGTCTGTGCGGCCGCCACGAATGCGGTCAGGAACCGCTGGTGCTCGGGGGCCGCGACACTTGCACGTGTCTCCGCGGCCAGATGCTTTCGCGCCCGGCTCACCAGCTGGCGCACGTTCTCATGCGTCTGACCGATGATTTCCGCGATCTGCTCATACGGGTAGTCGAACGCCTCCCGAAGCACGTACGCCGCCCGTTGCGTGGGAGTGAGTTTCTCCAGCAGCATCAGCACCGCGACCTCCAGAGCCTCCCCGCGCTCCGCGCCCAGTGCCGGGTCACTGCTGGTGTCGACCGGCTCCGGCAGCCAAGGGCCGACATAGGTCTCACGGCGGACCCTCGCGGATTGCAGGACGTTGATCGCGATCCTTGTCGTGGTCGTCGCGAGAAACGCCTGCGCGTTCTGCACCGTGGACCGGTCGTAGGTCTGCCAGCGGATCCAGACCTCCTGGAGGATGTCTTCTGCGTCGCTGACGCTGCCCAGCATTCGGTAGGCAATCCCGAACATGCGACCGCGGGCACCGCGGAACACCGCCTCCGCTTCCTGAAGGTTCTCGGCGTCTTCCGCTGGATCTTGCTTCGACGGCATTGTTCGAAACCCTTGCTACTCGACGAGTTTGCCGATGGTCGAGACCTTACGCATGAACGCCGCGATGCCGTCGGGGACCGGCGGGATGGCCTCCCGTTCCACCGGCCCCGGACCGGACCACACCAGGTTGACCTGCAGCGATGGGTCGAACTCCGGGTGGTCGGACCGGTTGTGGCAGCCGCGGGCCTCGCGACGCTCGAGTACGGCCCCGATCGTCGCGCGCGCCGCTGACTTCACGTCGATGTCGTGGGCGATGTCCTGGAAGCCCGCGATGCCCGGGTGCACGTCGGCGTCGGGCGGGACGTGGTGGCGTCGTCGGACGGGAGGGCAGCACGGCCGAGCACCGGGGGCGCGGCTGGTTCAGGAGAGCCAGTCGGCATAGTGGGTGGGGGCGATGCGGGCGTCGTTCCGAGCGGTGAGGACATCGCCGTGGACCGCCGCGAACATGCCGGCGGTGTCGTCGGTGACCACGGAGCGTCCGTCGCCCTTGGCGGTGAGGGTGAGCCTGCCGAGTTCGTCGAGGGGATAGACGTCGGGGCCTGCGATGTGAAGTACGCCGTTGAGCGGGGTGCCGTCGGCGACTTCGGCGACGACGCGGGCGACATCCGCGGCGGCGATCGGCTGGAGTGGCGTACGCGGCAGGCGGACGGTCTCGCCTTCGCTGGTCTCGGACATGACCGCGTCGATGAACTCCATGAACTGCGTGGCGCGGACGATGGAGTACGGGAGAGGGCCGGCCTTGAGGATGTCTTCCTGGAGCACCTTCGCCCGGTAGTAGTCCAGGTCGGGCACCTGATCCACGCCGACGATGGAGAGGATGACGAAGTGCCCGACGCGGCCCTTCTCACTCGCGGCGAGGAGGTTGTCCATCGACGTCCGGAAGAAGGCAGGCGAGGCGTCGTCGAAGGTCGGGGAATTCGTCAGGTTGATGACGGTGTCGGCGCCCGCCACGGCATCATCCAGGCCCTGGCCGGTGATGATGTCGACGCCTGTGGACAGGGAATGCGGGACGGCCTGGTGGCCGGCCGTGTTCAGGTTCCTCACGACCAGCGAACCGATCAGCCCGGTTCCGCCGATGACTGCGAACTTCATTGCATGGTCCTTTCGTCGATGACGATGTCCGATATATGCCTTGGTGGCGCCAACTTCACCCAGGCCGCGCGGCCGGTGCAACCGCACGGCTTCTCGCCCGCCCTTCTCGTCGAGCAGCCCCGGCCGCCTCGCGCGCGGGGTGCATTCAATGCGGCGAGAGGTGGGCGGCTACGTCCTGACTCGGTCGCCCGCGTCGATCACGGTGCTCGACGTCGTCGAAGCAGTTGACCTGCCTGGCCCCCATGAGGCGTAGCCGGCGCGCTGGATGCGCGGCCGCCCGCGCTGTCAGAGGTTGGAGAAGCGGCCTGCCTGGGCGAGGATCTGCTCGGGGTCGTCGACCGGTGGGTAGATCCACAGCGTATTGATGTTCCGCTTGAGGGCCTTGGCGTCCTTGCCGGTCATCACGACCGTGCGGTCCCAGCCCTGTGTGACGACGGCGCCGGCCGGACCGAGATCCAGGCAGGTGCTGTAGGGATCGGGGGTGAAGGGCAGCGGATCCGTTCCCAGGAGGTCGGCGACCACGTTGTGTCCGGCGAATTTCCCCATCGGCTGGGCGTGCTGGCAGCTCTGCGTCGTGCAGTGCCCTTCCTCCGCGAGGGCGACGGCGGTGTCACCGGCCGCGTAGACGTCAGGGACTCCCGTCACTCGCAGATAGGCGTCCACGCTCAGCCGTCCCAGCCGGTCGCGTTCTCCTGGGATCTGCGCCGTCAGAGAACTGGCGACCATTCCGGCCGTCCACACGACGGTGGCTGTGGAGATCACCTCTCCGTCCGAGAGGGTGACGTGCTCGGGGGCGGCCGATGCCACGGTGCGTCCCAGGCGTCGCTCTATCTTCAGCTCGTCGACCGCACCGTCGATGTGCGGGCGGGGTCCGGGGCCAAGCTCCGGTCCGATGACGTCGGCGCGGTCGACCAGGACGACCCGCACCTCCTCGTCCGCGCCGTGCGCGTGGGCGATCGCCCACAGCCGTTCGCCCAGACCGGTGGCTATCTCCAGGCCGGTGAAGCCGGCGCCCACCACGACGGCCGTGTATCGGCCCGGGGACGGCGCCCGCCGGGGCAGCCGCCGCAGGTGATGGTCGAACGCGGCCGCCGCGGCCAGGGTGTCGATGTCGAAGACGTTCTGTGCGCCCGGGAAGTCGGGGCGCACCAGCCGGCTGCCGGCGGCCAGCACGAGCTTGTCGTACGACAGGGTCAGCTTCTCGCCAGCTCGCCCGACGGCCCGCACAGTACGGGCCCCGGTGTCGATACCGGTCACAGTAGCCGTGACCCGGCGCACGCCGATGGGTCCGAGAACACGGTCCAGAGGCACCCGCTTGCTCTCCGGGTCCTCTTCGTAGAGACGGGGACGCACGACCAGATCGTCACCACCGCTGACCAGAGTCACCCGCACCTCCTCACCTGCCTCACGCGTGGCTCGCACGGCTCCTGCCGCGCTCCACACGCCGGCGAATCCTCCACCGATGACAAGGATGTCCTTCATTCGTCCTCCTGTGCCGTGTTGACGTTTACGCAGCATTGACAGGACAGCTGGGCGGAGCGTGACAGGAAGGAGAGTGTGACGTGCGTCTCCGAGTGGGCGGTCAGAACTGTGGCGGTGCCGTGCAGGGGTCCCACTCGCGCAGGTGCAGTGCCATGGCCGGCAGGAGACGGTGCGGTGCCGTCGTACGTGAACCGCGTCCAGGCGAGTGATCGCGCAGGCCCATGCCGCTGGTCGCCTTGCGTTGGGGTGAGGCCGGGCACAGCCTCGTAACGTCCAGGAGAGATGCCCGACACAGCGCGAGGAGCAATCGGCCATGGCGGTATGTGAAGTCTGCAGCAATGACTACGAGAAGGCATTCGAGGTGCGTGCGGCGGGGGTTGTCCACATCTTCGACAGCCTTGAGTGCGCCGCCCAACGGTTCGCTCCCTCCTGCGAGAACTGTCAATGTCGGATCCTGGGGCATGGCCTCCAGTCGAACGGCCAGTTCTACTGCTGCGCCCACTGCGCACGCCAGAAAGGCCACGCACAACTGGTTGACCACGCTTGAGCCAATACCGGATTCCTGCCTGGAGCAGGTTGCCTCGGTGTTCGGTTGCCGTGGCCCATCGTGCCGACACACCGATCCGCCGGCACGACGGGACGGCACCGCCCCGGGCCGGCCTGCCACCCGTCCAGGCCCTCGCCGGAAGTCGTCCCACGCTGCGCGCGATGCCGCCGGCCAGATCCGTGAAGGCCGGTAGTCGGGAGGCGAACCCCTCGGGTACGGGTGTCTCTCGCCTGCCCACAGTGACCGTGGTCAGCCGTTCGGACGCTGCGCAGCCCGGAAACCGCGAGCCACCGGCCGGATACGCCCTTCACAGCCCTTAGCTCGCGGGCTACTGCATCCAGCTGTCGGCGCCGGGGTCGCCGCCCTCCGCGCGTACGGCGAGCCGCTCGACATCGCCGCCGCGTACTGAAGGCGCCCAACACCCACGACGGCCTCACCGGCTGGTGGACCAACGATGTGAACCGCAGGGACGAGGTCCTGTTCTTCAACTTCCCCGGCGTTCCCGAGTCCTTCCGGCTCCGCCGCGAGAAGGCCGACGAGGACAGTGCCGTCCGGGTGAACACCGGCGCTTTCCCTCCGTACTGGGCCGGCACCGCCATCACCTGGCACTGACCACGGGCCCCGACGGCGTCGGTACCCGCGTGGCCTCCTCGCATTCCGGCTTCACGAAGGGCGAATCCGAGCTGCCGATGATCAGTGACGCCTGGGGTCAGCTGACGACCCGACTCAACGACTCCGTCGAGACCGGCAAGCCCACTCCCTACTTCACCGTCCGACCTGCCCGCACGAGACCAAGGACGAGGAGCCCGCCATGGATGCCCCACTCAACGAACTCGCCACCGCCTTTGCCGGTGCGGCCCGCGCCGTACACCCCGATCAGCTCGAAAAACGCACCCCCTGCGAGAAGTTCACCGTTGCCGAGCTTCTCGGGCACCTTGCCGGAGTGCTGGTCGGCTCCGAGCGCGCCGCCCGCAAGCAGCCGCAGATTCCCGGGACCACGGCCGTCGAGCCCGCGGCCGTCGCCGATCTCGCCCTCAAGGCAGCCGCGGCCTGGGCCGAACCCGCCGCGTACGAAGGCATGACCTCCTTCGGCCCCGGCGAGATGCCCGCTCGGTTCGCTGCCGCGATCACTCTCCAGGAACTCGCTCTGCACGGCTGGGACCTGAGCCGAGCGATCGGCCGCACCTTCACCGTCAGCGAGGAGACCGCTGAGGTCACCTTGAGTGTCGTCGAGCAACTGGCCGAACAGGCCCGCGCCAATGGTTCGTACGGCCCGGCCATCGAAGTGTCGGCCGAAGGTCCCGCCTTCGACCGCGCCCTCGCGGCCAGTGGCCGCAACCCCGAGTGGGCGTAAAACCGCACGCCCTGCGCCCTCCCCGGTGAAGACGATGGTGGACCTGTTCCCTCGGTTCATCGGCCTTCAAGCGGGCGAGCGGTTCTGTTCGGTCCAGATGGTCTTGCCGTTCTGGCCGTAGCGGGTGCCCCAGTGGTGGGCGAGTTGGGAAACGATGAACAGACCTCGACCGTTTTCGTCCACGACCCGGGCGTGCCGCAGATGGGGTGCGGAGTCGCCGCCGTCCGTCATCTCGCAGGTGAGTGTGCGCTCCAGGATGAGGCGTAGTTGCAGGGGAGGGGATCCGTAGCGCACGGCATTGGTGGCCAGTTCACTGACGATCAGCTCCGCGGTGAAGGTCGTTTCCTCGTCCACGTTCCATTGGTCGAGTTGGCGCCGGACAAGTGCCCGGGCCTCGCCGGCGGCTGTCGCGTCGGGGGTGAGTTGCCAGGTGGCCACGTGGCCGGAGGCGATGTCGGAGGTCCGTGCCAGGAGAAGGGCGGCGTCGCCTCGTGGGCGCTCGTTCCCCAATGCGTAGACGACGTCGTCGCACAGGGACTGCAAGGAGCGGTCGGATCGGCCCAGGACGCTCCGGAGCAGGCCGGGATCCGTCTCCGCCTCCGCCTCCGGGAGCAGGGCTGACGTGTAGAAGGCGAGGGTGCTGCCCTCGGCGAGTTCGAGGCTCGCGGAAGCCCTGGGCATGTTCTGGGTGCATCCCAGCGGGGGGCCTGCCGGGACGTCGCAGACGTGGGTCGTGTCGTCGGGATGGACGACGATCGGTGCGGGGTGACCCGCACGGGCGATGGTGCAGATGCGGGTGAGGGGGTCGTAGACCCCGTAGACGCAACCTGCCGTGAGCCTCTCTTTGTGGAGCGGGTCGGCGGTTGGGAGAGCCGCGCGTTCCTCGGCGAGACGTTCGGTCGTGTCGTGCAGTCGGGCGAGGAGTTCGTCGGGTTCCAGGTCGAGTGCGGCCAGCGCGTGGATGGCGGTGCGCAGTTGCCCCATGGTGGTGGCGGCGGAGATTCCGTCTCCGGACGTATGGCCGGTGACCAGAGCGGTGCGGGCGCCAGGAAGGGCGATGGTGTCGAACCAGCTCGCGCCCCGGTCTGCCGGGAGGTGGAGCCACGCTGTGTCGAGGGCTGTTTGCGGAGAGGGGCTCTGGGGCAGGAGTCGCCGCTGGGTGGTGGCGGCGATGGTCCGCTCGCGGGTGAAGCGGCGGGCATTGTCGACGCACAGCGCGGTGTGGGCGGCCAGTTCGAGGGCGAGGCCGACGTCGTCCTCGCCGAAGGGTTCGGTCTGCCCGCAGCGGTACAGGCTCATCAGCCCCAGCACGGTGCCGCGGAGCGTCAACGGTGCCGTGATGAGCGAATGTGCTCCCGCCGCGCGGATGGCCTCGGCCCGTGCCGGGTCCGCAGCCGACCACGCACTCTCGGCAGTCAGTTCCAGGAGCCGGGGGCGCAGGTCGGACAGGGTCCGTCCGAAGGGTGTCCCGTACGGAACGGTGCGTACATCGCCGAGCGGATGCACGGGCTCCGCGGCACGGCTGCGGAAGGCGGCACGCCGTAGGGGCACATCCCGGCTGAGCGGACCGAGTGGGGGGTCCTCGCCCCGTACGACTTCGTCCACCACCTCGACCACGAGGATGTCGGCGTACCGGGGCACCAGGACATCCGCTGCCTCCTGGCAGGTGTCGACCACATCGAGGGTTCGCCCGACGTATTCGCGGACATCGGCGAGGACAGAGGCGTGTGCGTGCACCCGCTCCCGGGCGGTGACATCGACGGTGAAGATCGCAAGCCCGAGGACCGTACCCTGGTCGTTCCGAAGTCGGAAGACGGATACGGAGAACACTCTTCCCCCGCCGTGATCAGCATCAAAACGAAGGCGCACCAGGCGGTCGAGCGCCGGCAGGCCTTGCTCCAGTACTCGGCGGGTCACGGCTTCCTCGGCCGCAGGGTCCGCAAAGGGGTACGCCTCCGCGAGTGGCCGGCCCAGTATGCTTTCGGCCGTTACTCCGTGCATGGCCAGTGTGGCCGTATTGATGCGCACGACCCGGAGCTCGGGGTCGAGGATGTGCAAGCCGATGGGTGACTGGTCGAAGAGGGCCTCGATCCCACCGGCGCTGATGCTGCTCGCGCTGGTCCCGCCCGCGGGTTCCGTCGGCTGTCGCCCGATTTCCCAGGCCACAGCGCCGTCTCTCAGGGTTGGCCGCACTCGCAACTCACACGCTGCCGTGCGGCCGTCCCGGCTGCTCAGCCGTACCTCTTCCGCGCCGGTACTGCCCTTGGTGACCGTGAAGAGTTCCGTCGCCGGAGAGCCCAGTACCTGGGAGGCAGGCAGGTCCAGCAGGGACTCGGCCTCGTGGCTCCACTCCATGATCACGCCGGAACCATCGATGATCATGAGTGCGTCGCCTCTCACGGCCAAGGCACCTCCGTCGTCATCGGGGCAATCACCCGTCCTCGCGACAGGTGACCGCCCCGACTCTCGGTGATCCCGCAGCTGAGGCGCTGATCCCCATCTGCTGTTCTCAGTGTGCCGCGATGCGCTCGACGCGGCGATGTCGAGCCGCACCGGGGCACGACAGTCGCTGAGCCCGGACCGGTAATGGATCGCTGACGTTGCGTGACCCGAGGACGGACGGCTCGGAGGTGCCCTGGCGCTGCCGTGGCGAGCGGGGCCGTGTCGGCCGGTGCCGCCTCGGCCTGCCCGCCGCAGGGCGTCCGCGGGCGACGGGCGGCGTGCGCGGAGTCCGGGCCGCCTCGCGCGGTGACCATGTGAAGACGTACGGGCGGGCAAGGTGGCCCGCGTCCGAGGCGCAACTCTTGGGTTGCGCGTGGGGGCTCGACGTGCAACTCTGGAGTTGCATCCAATCGTGACAGTGAAGGAGTCCCTCATGAGCGAGGACCGGATCGAACGCGAAACCCTGATCGAGGCACCCGTGGAGCGGGTCTGGTCGCTGGTGGCCGACCCCGGGTTCTGGGTGGCCGACAAGGCGAGCCTGCCCGGCGTCGCGGCCAAAGAAGGCGAGTCGGTGGTGGCGAAGAATGCCGAGTACGGCGACTTCCCGGTGCGCGTGGAGAAGGTCGAGCCGCCGACGTACGTCGCGTACCGCTGGGCCAGCGCGTTCCCCGGAGAAGAGCTGCACGAGGACAACAGCACCCTCGTGGAGTTCACGTTGACCCCGGAAGGCGACAAGACGCGGCTCCGTGTCGTCGAGAGCGGGTTCGCGGCGCTGGCCGGGTCCGAGGAACTGCGCAGCAAGGCGGTGAAGGACAACACCGGCGGCTGGCCCCAGGTGTTCGAAGCGCTCAAGAAGCGCGCCGAACAGTCCGCGTGACGGACGAACGTCGCGGCGGCGGCGAGTCGGTCGACAGCGTTCTCGTCGCGCTGGCTGACCCGACGCGACGTCAGCTGCTTGATCTGCTCGCCGCACAGGGCGAGACCACCGCGACGAAGCTCGCCGAACGAGTGCCCGTCTCGCGGCAGGCGGTGGTCAAGCACCTCGCCGTCCTGGACGCCGCCGGGCTGGTCTCCGGCCGCCGTGTCGGACGCGAGGTGAGGTACGCGGTGCAGCCCGCGGCGCTGGACGCCACGGCGCGGTGGATGGCCGCGCTCGCGGCCGACTGGGATCGGCGGCTGGCGGACATCAAGCGCATCGCCGAGGCAGCGGAGCGGGATTCCTAGGGCGTGTGTCGGAAGTCCCGCCTGCCCCGCGACGTCTGGCACGCACGCTCGCTGCGTTGTCGGGGTCGTCCAAGTACGTCCAGTACGAGGACGACCCTCCGCCTTGCGATCGCACGCAC
>NZ_JBHVEE010000146.1:0-25057 GCF_042802415.1 Streptomyces sp. NPDC057486
GCCCAGTACGGCTACTGCGCCAGCCACAGCCGGTTCTTTTGGGGACTACGGCTGCACCTGGTGTGCACCCTGCACGGCTTGCCCGTCGCCTTCGCCCTGACCGGCGCCAAGGCCGACGAACGCGAGACCCTGCTGGACCTGCTCACCGTCGAGCCGCAGCTCATCGACGAGCGTCCCGGCCAGACACTGATCGGCGACAAGAACTACTTCGGCCGCGAGTTCGAGCAGCAACTGGCCGAGCTGGACATCCGGCTGCTGCGGCCAGCCCGCAAGGGCGAAGCCGAGCGGGCCGGATCACAGCTGTTCAAGCCGCTGCGGCAAGTCATCGAGTCGATCAACGAGACCTTCAAGGGGCAACTCGACCTCGAACGCCACCGCGGTCGCACACCCGCAGGCGTGGCCGTCCGCGTCCTGCAGCGCATACTCGCGCTCACGGCCGCTATCTGGCACAACGACCACACAAGCCAACCGATCATGCGCGCACTGACCGCATACGACCACTAAAGCCCTTGGAATCGATCATCTAGGTCCTCAGCGTCCGATGTGGTCGGACACGTCGCCGGGTCCGGCGGGCCGACGCGAGTCGCCTCCCACCAGCAGGTCCCCGCCGTCGGCGCGGCGCGGGGTCAGCGAGAGAGTCACCCGATGCGTCCTGCCCCGTGACACTCCCGCCTCCGCGTCCCCGGAGACCACCCAGGCCTTGAATCCGGCCTTGGCCTTAGCGTCAGCGCGCAGCTCCACGGCGAGTTCGAGCTCGATCGCCCCGACGTCGAACACCACCTCCTGCCCAGCTCCGCGCGCGGCGGCGGTCAGCAGTTCGTCCCGCAACCCCGCGACCGCGTCGGCCAGTTCGATGTTCACGCCCGTACCTCCGGATTCTCGACCGAGTAACTGACCGGCACTATAGGGTCCTTGCCCGGAAACCGGCCTGTTCCCTCCTCGGTGGCCGATCAGTCGGGTCTTGGTGTCGTCCGGCGGGCTTCCTTTGGGCGCAGGGCCGCGGACCATCGCATCGACACCGCGTAGCACCCGGCGGCCATGGCCATGCCGACCGGCAGCGCGAGATCGACGCCGTCGAGGGAGGAGGCCCCGGAACTGGTGTTGAGGTATGCCTCCGCCACAGAAAGGCGCAGGAGAAAGTGCACCGGACGGGAGTAAACGACCTGTCTAACCCGCCAAGATCAGGGGCGGGACAAGCTCTCCAGGGGGAGCACAGCTCGTCGCTCAGCGACATCGAAGGCGCTCTTGACAGCACGGCCCGGACACTCGACGAGCGGGCGGCCCC
The DNA here is from genome assembly GCF_042802415.1 of Streptomyces sp. NPDC057486. Taxonomy (NCBI): domain Bacteria; kingdom Bacillati; phylum Actinomycetota; class Actinomycetes; order Kitasatosporales; family Streptomycetaceae; genus Streptomyces; species Streptomyces sp. NPDC057486. The sequence continues at coordinate 1,286 of NZ_JBHVEE010000146.1, forward strand.
GGCCCTTCGTTGATCGCTCAATGGAGTGGGAACGACGAGCATCCCTGGCCATTTTCAAAGATCCTCATCATCCACAGTGGCTGATATCCACGGGCCGCCGGTTCAACATGACAGCGCCCCCCGATCGCTCAGGACGCCTCGACGTCCCTTCCGCCGCGGACCATACCGCGGCAACGCCTCCCGGCCGGGACTGTCCGGCTGAACCGCCGTGTCCTGGCCCAGGCCGATGTCGTTGTCCGGGCGACGCGTGCATAATCCATCCCTCATGGAAACGCGCCGAGGGCCCCTGCCGCGCACGGCCAGGGGCCCTCACCCCCGTGCAAACACCGCCGTTAACGTCAGCGCAGCCAAGCCGGCCGCCGGCCTCCCGGCCGGGCAAGCCCGCCGCACGGCGAGCTTGCCCAGAGTCCTCCCGGGCTTGCCCAACACTCGTGACCAGTCACATGTCCACGATCGTGACCGGGGACCAATGACCGGCCGCGTGACCGATCCGACCGCACCCATCGATCACACCGCACGTCAGTGGCGTGACCGGTCCAGCCCGCTCGACAGTGAAGCCAAAAACCGGCAGAGCTCCGATACCGCACCGGAGCTCTGCCCATGACCGACCAAAGCAGACGAGCCGGCTGCGGGCCAACCAGGTGACGAACACCCCACCCGCTCACGCGTCACCGCCCAGGAACCCCACCCGGCACCGAGAGTGAGTCAGCAGCGCCCAGACCGACCCTGAAGGGCGCAGCGTCCTGCAGCTTCCGGGACGGCGCTGTGGTCACCGCCCTCCCGGAAGCCCCAGCGCCCACGGCCGGCAGGCGGGCGACCTTCACCAGCCGCACCGCCGACCGGCCGTGGTTCAGCCCGACTGCGAGATGCCCTGCACGAGCTGGGTCAGGACGCGCAGAATTCCCTGGCCGAGGTCTGTCGGGGCAATCAGCACCCCGAGGGCCAGCACGATGACCACGGTGAACTTCTCGTCCAGTCGGCTCCTGGCCTGTGTCCGACGGCGCAGCCGCAGGACAACAATGACAGCGAGCAGTACCGCCACGTTGATCGTCAGCACCTGGCCAGTCCCCCTTGTCGCACAAGAGCGCTATCCGTCCTCCTATGTAGCGCGACGCAGGCACGAGGGTGCCCCGGTTACCGATCATTGGCGACAAAGGCGCGCCCCTGGCCGGATTCTTCGAGGCTGTGAGCTACAGGCGGCATCACGATGGCGCCAGCCGCCCCAGGTTCGGCCCTCGAAGTGGGCCAGGCCCAGGGCCTGTTTCATCTCCCGGTAGTCGTGTTCGATGCGCCAGCGGAGCTTGGCGAGCCGGACCAGCGAGGTCACAGGCATGCCGGAGGGCAGGTCGGACAGCCAGAAGTCTGTTCGCGATTCGCGGACAACCCGGGCGGGCCGGAGCAGGTCGGGCGCGGCGGCGCGCACGGTCAGCCCTTGACTGGTCGAGGCAGATAAAAGAGACCGCACGGAGCTGAGTGCCAGCTCTCAATCTTCATGCGACACACCGAGGTCGTGACGCATAGCGGTTCTCATAGTTCGGAGCATGCCCCAGACCTCGTACTGGGCCTGAGCCGCGGTCTCCGTCGTTTCGCCCGGTCCGGGGGCACCGCGTTCGAGGCGCTTGACCTGGCCGTAGACCTTGTTCAGGGCTTGGTTGACGGCACTCGCTCGCATGAGTACTTCTTCGGGGGCGATCATCTGTGCTTCGGAGTATCGATCACGATGCGCGTTCTTTGCTTCATCGAGCGCGACGCTGTCGGCGTCCTCCGCGCCGCGCTCCCTCATGACGTGCAGGTGGCGGTTGAGTGCGGTATTGAACTGTCGGGCATCTCGGTTGAGTTCCGCATAGCAGGTACGTCGCAGTGAACGGCTCTCGCGGATCTCTTCATGTTCACGAACGAGCTCTATTTCCCGGAGCTTCGCTCGTGCGGAGCCGCGCTGGGTGAGCAGCGATCCTCCCAGAGTTCCTGCGACGCCTGCCACCGCGATGATCACTGAGCTGAGCTCCACCGACGCACTCCGTGAACTTCTTCGGCCTTGTGCCCGCTGCACAGGGCCCAGGCCGTCAAGTCTGCCGCTCCTCGGTGCGCCGGGGTCCCAGACCAGGCGGCGGTACTTGTCGTGGTCGTAGCCACGGTCGGCCCAGAAAGACGTCTGGACGGTGCCGGGGGCGGCCAGCCTTGCCGCGCACGGGCGGGACGGCCTGGAGCAGCGGGATCAACTGGGTGACGTCGTTGCGGTTGCCGCCCGTGAGCGTAGCGGCGAGTGGAACCCCGGTGACGTCGGTGATCAGGTGATGCGTGCTGCCCGTCTTACCCCGGTCAACAGGGCTTCGTCCTGTCTTGGAGCCCCTTTTAACGCGCGGACATGGGAGCCGTCGACCACCGCGCGAGAGAAGTCCAGCACGTTCGCGCAGCGCAGCCTGGCGAGGAGAACCTCGTGCAGCCGAGGCCACACGCCAGCCTCGGTGCAAACCAGGTGCGGGCCTACGCGACGTAGCACGGTGATCAGATTCCGTGAGAACAAGCCGAAGGGCCGCGGCTGTTGATCACAGCCGCGGCCCTTGATGCCTACGCCGCCCGGTCAGGAGGAAGTGGGGATCTTGTCCGTCTCGGGTGCGGTGGGCGAGGCGGGAGGGTTGCTGACAGCAGTGCGCTGGCGCTGGATGCCGAGGGCGACCAGTACGGCGGTGAGGCCGAGGGAAAGACCCAGTTCGAGGCGGTGTTCGGGCAGGACGACCATGAGGACGAGGACGGCGATGATGAAGGCGATGGTGGCCAGAGTCAGGTAGGGGAAGGCCCACATGCGTACTTCGGAGGTGTTGTCGTTGCGGCGGCCGGTGGCGTACTGAGTCAGGGCGATGACCAGGTAGGTGATCAGTGCGATCGCGCCGCTGGAGGCGATGAGGTAGGTGAAGACGTCGGGGAGGGCGTAGTTGGCGCCGACTGCGAGGATGCCGACGGCGGTGGAAGCGATCACGGCCGTGCGGGGTGCGCCGTTTGCTGAGACTCTGCCGAACGCGGTGGGTGCGTCGTTGCGCTGTGCGAGGGAGAACGCCATGCGGGAGGCGGTGTAGATGGCGGAGTTGAGGCAGCTGCACACGGCGAGGATGACGACGACGTCCATGATCTGGGAGGCGCCGGGGATGCCCATGCGGTCAAGGGCTGCCTGGTACGAGCCGTTGGCGAGGTCGTCGGCGTTCCAGGGGACGAGGCTGACGACGATGAGGATCGAGCCGAGGTAGAACAGGCCCAGGCGCCAGACGATGGCGCGGATGGCCTTCTTGATGTTCTTCTTCGGTTCGTCGGACTCGGCGGCGGCGATGGTGACGATTTCGCTGCCCTGGAAGGCGAACATGGCTGTGAGCAGGCCGGCGAGGATGGCGAAGCTTCCCTTGGGTGCGAACCCTCCCTGGTCCCACAGGCGGGATATTCCGCTGGTGTGGGAGCCAGGCAGAGCGCCAGTGACAGCGAGGATGCCCAGGATCAGGAAGCCGACGATGGCGATGACTTTGAGCAGGGCGAACCAGTACTCGAACTCCCCGTAGTTCTTGACGGAGAGGAGGTTGCTGGCGGTGAGCAGGACGATGACGGCCAGCGAGGGGATCCAGGCGGGTATGGAGAGGAGTGGACCGAGGATGGTTCCGGCGGCGATGGCTTCGATGGGGATGACGAGTACGTAGAACCACCAGTACAGCCAACCGATGGAGAAGCCGGCCCAGCGGCCCAGGGCGCGGTCGGCGTAGGTGGAGAAGGAGCCTGTGTCGGGGTTGGCGGCGGCCATCTCGCCGAGCATCTGCATGACCAGAACGACCAGGGTGGCGGCGATCGCGAAGGAGATCAGAACGGCCGGGCCGGCCGCAGCGATCGCGTTGGACGAGCCGACGAACAGGCCGGCGCCGATCACGCCGCCGATGGAGATCATGGTGACCTGGCGGCTCTTGAGGCCAGTGGCGAGCCCGTCCTGGGCTGGGCTGGACGGAGGCGGGCTGGGCTGCGTCATCGGGGGTCCCTTGAGGTGGGCGGTGAGCGGTGGGCGAGGTGCAGGTGTGAGCGGGCAGCACTGAACAGCGGCTCCGCGGGATTCATGGGTATGAACGAGGCCGAAGAATTTGCTGCGCGGGCGAGCGTGAGGCGGCCGTGACGTCACGCCCGGCGATCGGCCTTAGCGGTGGAGGGGCGTCGCCGGGCGGTGTGGGTTCGCCGAGCGCCGCGCGGGTGGAGTTGTGCGGTGCGGCGCGGGTGTCTCCGTCGCGTACGTGAGCGTGCGCGCTGAGCGCTCAGGGGGACATGGGGTTCTCCGTGCGGCGGGTGAACGTGGTCGGTCACGACCAGGGACGGAGGTTGAACGGCTCCTGTGCTGCAACACGTTAGAAACTCGTCGGCCATAGAACAACGGGCAAGTTTCTTCGCCTGGGCATAGCGTTTCGCTATGCCCAGTGCAGGGCGACAGCCCCGTCAGCACCCGGGCGGCCGGCCAGCTGGAGGCCAGCCCTGTCGGCGGCGGAAGCGCGCGGTGGCTAACGGGAGAAGAAGCGTCGCAGTTGGTCGGTGGAGGCCGTGATCTCCACAGTTCCGTGCGGGCCGGACTGGTGCTCGAGGAGCAGGTCCCAGGCCATGCGCGCCATCTCCCGGGTGGCGGGGGACAGCATCTGGCCGCGCCGCCGGACCAGGGCAAGCGTGTCGTAGAGGGGGTCTGCGAACGGGACGGTGTGGAGGCCAGGGGGCATGGTCTCGGAGAAGGTTGCTGCCCGGCACATCACGGAGTCGCCGAAGCCCTCGCTGACCAGAGCGAGGGCGCTGCTCAGGTACTCGACCTCAATGACCGGCTCAATGCGCCGGCCGGCGAGCTGGGCGCGTTCGTTGAGCTGGCGACGGGCCGGGTCGGTGGCGGCGTAGTGGGCGTCGTACAGGACCAGCGGCACGCTGCAGAAGTCGTCGATGTCGGGCGGAGTCTGGGCGCGTTCCGGGGCGGCGGTGACGTAGAGGAGTTCGTCGCGGGCCAGCGGCACGATGTCTAGGTCCTCGTCGGGGACGGGGAGCGTGACGAGGCCGGCTTCGAGTGTGCCGGAGGCGACGGCCTGGGCGGTTTCGGCGCTGTTCTGTCCGACGAGGCGGATGCGGACGTCCGGGTAGCGGGTGCGGAAGCGCTGGGCGAGGTTGGTACGCAGGTAGAAGTCGGCGTTGCGCAGGAGACCGAAGGTGGCGGTGCCTCCGGCAAGGTCGAGCTGGGAACGCACGGCCTGGGCGCCGATGCGGGCTGAGGCGACGGCCTGCTCGGCGTGGGGCAGCAGTTGTTCACCGGCGGCGGTGAGGAGCAGGGAGCGGCCGCGTTGGAAGAGTTTGGTGCCGAGTTCGTCTTCGAGGCGGCGGATGAGGTCGGAGATGGCGGGCTGGCTCATTTGGAGTTCGTCGGCCGCCGCGGTGAACGTTCCCCTGGCTGCGGCAGCGACGAATGCCTGCAGCTGCATCAGTGTCATAAGGAAACGCTATCACCAAGCCAAGATTACTGGTGGTTGTGCTATATCGCTGTGGCTTCCTAGCCTGCGGGAAAGGCGCCGGCCACGCCGGTTTCACGTTTCGCTTGTCAGGAGCCCTCAGTGACGAAGTACATCAAGCAGTCCGCCGGATCCGCGGTGGTCGGCCCGTCCAGTGAGTCCGTCCGCACCACGGTCGAGGCGGTGATCGCTGATGTCCGCGCCCGGGGGGACGAGGCGGTGCGCGAGTACTCGGAGAAGTTCGACCAGTTCTCGCCCGCCTCGTTCCGGCTGAGCCAGGCAGAGATCGACGCGGCGATCGCCCGCGTGCCCGAGCAGACCCTCGCCGACATCAGGACGGTCCAGGAGAACGTGCGGCGCTTCGCGGAGCTACAGCGGGCATCCCTGCGCGACTTCGAGGCGGAGGTGACCCCCGGGGTGCTGCTGGGGCAGAAGAACGTGCCCGTCGAAGCGGTCGGCGCGTACGTGCCCGGCGGCCGTTACCCGCTGCTGGCTTCCGCCCACATGACGATCACGACGGCGAAGGTGGCCGGGGTGAAGCGGGTCGCCGCCTGCACGCCCGCCCCGGGCGGGAACCTGCCGGACGCCTCGATCGCCGCGATGCATCTGGCCGGCGCGGATGAGATCTACCTGCTCGGCGGTGTCCAGGCCGTGGCCGCGCTCGCCGTCGGCACGGAAACGATCGAGCCGACCAACATGCTGGTCGGGCCCGGTAACGCGTTCGTCGCCGAGGCCAAGCGGCAGCTGTTCGGAGAGGTCGGCATCGACCTGTTCGCCGGCCCCACCGAGGTCCTCATCGTCGCCGACGAGAGCGCGGACGCGTTCCTCACCGCGGTCGACCTGCTCAGCCAGGCCGAACACGGCCCGGACTCGCCCGCCGTGCTCATCACCACGTCCGAGACCCTCGCCCACGACGTGCTTGCCGAGGTCGACCGACAGCTGCACAACCTGCCCACCCGCGAGGTCGCGGGCGCCGCCTGGCGCGACCACGGCGAGATCATCGTCGTCGACAGCCTCGCCGAGGCGTACGCCCTCGCTGACGAGTTCGCCAGCGAACACGTGCAGATCTTCACTCGCGAGCCGCGCGAAGCCCTCGAGACCATGACCAGCTACGGCGCGCTCTTCCTGGGCGAGAACACCTGCGTGTCCTTCGGTGACAAGGTAATCGGCACCAACCACGTCCTGCCGACCCGGCTCGCCGCCCGCTACACCGGCGGACTGTGGGTGGGCAAGTACCTCAAGACCGTCACCTACCAGGAGATCACCACCCACGCCGCGTCCGCCGAACTCGGCGAACTCCTGGGCCGGGCAGCGCGCGCGGAGAACTTCGAAGGCCACGCCCGCTCCGGCGACGCCCGCGTCGCCCGCGCCCGCGGCACCCGCCCCGCCTGGGCGCCGGAGGGCGAGGTCGCATGACCGTCACCACTCCCTCGACGCGGCGGGAGCACGACCTGCTCGGGGACCGCGACGTCCCCGGGCAGGCGTACTGGGGAATCCACACGCTGCGCGCACAGGAGAACTTCCCCGCATCCGGCGAACGGGTGGGCGACGTTCCCGATCTGGTGCGCGCTCTTGCCCTGGTGAAGAAGGCCGCGGCGCTCAGCAACGCCGGCCTCGGCCTGCTCCCGCACCGCATCGCCTCAGCGATCACCGCCGCCTGCGACCGCATCGCCGACGGCGAGTTCCACGACCAGTTCCCCATCAGTCTCGTACAGGGCGGCGCCGGCACCTCGACGAACATGAACGCCAACGAAGTGATCGCCAACCTCGCCCTGGAACACCTCGGGCACCCGTGCGGCACCTACAGCGTCATCCACCCCAACGAGCACGTGAACCTGGGGCAGTCGACCAACGATGTCTACCCCACCGCCCTGAAACTGGCGACGATCACCGCCACGCACCGGCTCGTTGACGCCCTGGACCACCTCCAGGACTCATTCGCGGACAAGGCCCGCGAGTTCACCGACATCGTCAAGGTCGGACGGACCCAGCTCCAGGACGCCGTCCCCATGACACTGGGCCAGGAGTTCGGCACCTACCAGGTGATGGTCGCCGAAGACATCGCCCGCCTGCAGGAAGCACTTGCCCACCTTCACGAGATCAACCTCGGGGCCACCGCGATCGGAACCGGCCTCAACGCCCACCCCCAGTACGCAGTCGCGGTCCGTGAGCACCTCACCGCCCTGACCGGGCTCCCGCTGGCCACGGCCCCCAACCTGGTGGAGGCCACCCAGGACTGCGGCGCGTTCGTCCTGCTGTCCGGCACCGTCAAACGCACTGCCGTCAAACTCTCCAAGGTCTGCAACGACCTCAGGCTGCTGTCCTCCGGTCCGCGCACGGGACTCGGCGAGATCAACTTGCCTGCCCGGCAGGCCGGATCGAGCATCATGCCCGGCAAGGTCAACCCCGTCATCCCCGAGCTGGTCAACCAGGTCGCCTTCAGCGTCATCGGCAACGACACCACCATCACCATGGCCGCCGAAGCAGGTCAGCTCCAGCTCAACGCGTTCGAGCCGGTCATCGCCTCCTGCCTGTTCCGCAGCATCGGCCACCTCACCGAGGCCGTCACCGCGCTCGCCGACCGGTGCATCGACGGCATCACCGCCAACGCCGAGCACCTGGCCCGCCTCGTGGACCACAGCATCGCCACGGTGACCGTCCTCGATGCGCACATCGGCTACCGGGCCGCCACCGACGTCGCCACCGAGGCGCTGGCGACCGGCAGGCCCGTCACCCAGATCGTGCGCGAGCGCGGCCTGCTGGACGACCCGACCATCGACGAACTCCTGAGCCCCGCCCGGCTGGCCCACAGCGCCCTCCCATAGCCGCCGCCCTGCCCCAGCTCTGTCCCGCACGCTGGCACGACCGCGTGCGGGACAGCCGCCTGAGCGCCGAAGACCACGTGCGGGTGGAAAGCGAGCTCCAGCTGACCCATCATCACAGGATGGGCGGACAGATGGACCTGGTGCAGTTACGGACTCTGATCGACCACGTGTTCTCGACGCGGGCCCCGGCCAGCGGTCACGAGGACCTGCCCGCGCTGTGCGACCGGCTCGGCCTACCGCAGCCACCACCTCAAGAGGGCAACACCAAGGCTCAGCGCGCTGACGCGAGTCTTGCGGCCTGCCCGCTCAACTCCGTGGTGTTCCGCTCCTCCGGCCAGGACCTGACCACCGCCGGCACCTACATCGAGATGGCGTCCCGCGTGACCGAGCCCGTCCTCCTGGGCCTGGCGGTCCTGGCCATCCGGAACCGCGTCAAACGCTGAGTGGCATCGACGTCCCCTACCGTGCTCACACCGGTCGCCCCCCTTGTCGCGCTCCTCCGCCGGAGTGAACCCGCAGGCCAGGTCGTTTTCTCCAGTCGGTCACCCAGGTCATCACTGGCTCCTGCCGGCCGTCTCAGTGTGCGGTGAAGGTGAATGCCTGGTCGGAGGTTCCGGTGCAGGAAATCTGCACGGCTTCGGCGCCATCGGCGATCGGGGGGAGGAATCCGATGCACAGGCTGCTGTGGAGTGGCCGGATCCGGAAGCCGCCGGCGGATGCCTCCAGGCGGAACTTCTGGCTGTCGCTGTCCGCGCAGTCCCTCGGGGCGAGCAGGGCGCCGGAAGAGGCGCCGTCAACGGCGAGGCACCCGAGGCCTTTGCCTGGGTCGGGGTTGTACCACTGGATGCGGTAGGTCTGCCCGCCGAGCTTCTCGAGTGTGACGCGGGGCAGGGGGGAGTCGGCGCAGGAGTGCTGGACGGCGATCTCGCGGTCGGTGCGCCCGTTGCGTTCGCGGCCCTCGGTCAGGCACCGCGAGGGGGCAGAGGCGGGATGGATGCTGGTCAATCCTGCGGCCGGCATCTGAACGGAGACATCCGTCCGCGTGGGAGTCGGGTCGGAGCTGGGGATCGTTTCTTCCTGCTCGACCGGCGAGGCGGCAGGCTCGGCGGTGGTCGAACGGCTGACAGTGGGCGAGGAACTGGGCTGCTTCGACTCCGCATCTGCGCCGGGCGTGGCACTCGAGGAAGGGACGCTGGTAGGCGCGCTGTCCGCGCGGTTGCCGTCGGAGCCGTTGTCGTCCGGCCAGAACGACAACGCCAGTATTCCGGCCACGGTGAGGGCGGCGATCGCGACCTGAGGGGTGTGTCGTCGCCAGTTCGCCCGAGCGCGCCGGGGACTGGCACTGTCGCCGGCCGGATGCGAGTTCGCTCCGTCTGCCGGGCCGGAGTCCGGTTCACCGGCGCGGCCGGAGTCCGGTTCACCGGCGCGGCCGGAGTCCGGTTCACCGGCGCGGCCGGAGTCCGGTTCACCGGCGGGGCCGGTGTCCGGGGCCTGCTCCTCGTCAAAGGCTTCCTCGCCGACGGTGTCCTTGGGACCCTGCGGTGTCTCCTGGGGAGTGTCCGCGTCTGCTCGGGCAGCAGTGGTTTGTGGAGCGTCCTCGGGAACGGGCGGTGGTGTCCCGGTGCCGGATATGGACAGGCGTCGGCGGGTCTCGACCCAGGCGGACACCGTGTCCTCGTCGCCGCCACAGGCTCGTACGTAGGCGGCCAGGAGTTCCTCACGGGGCAGTTCGTCGCGGCCGAGGGCGGCGGAGATCGTCGCGCGGGGCAGGACGTCACCGGCGTCGGTGGCGTTGCGCTCCAGCTGCCGGTAGCTCAGGTCCGCCCAGCGGCGTAACTGCCGCATCAGTTCGATGAACTCCGCAGAGCTGTGCGCCGCTGCCGGGTCCGGCCCCCGTCCCATCACCACTCCCTTGTCTCGTGAGTACCAAGGGAGCTTAAAGGCCATTGATCTGTGCATGAGTACTGTTCTCCAGCACTGTGTGACCGAGTTCGAATACTCGGGGCCAGGATCTGCCTGAGGGCGTGTCATTGCGCTGCGTGTTCGTTTACGGGTGTATGTGGCGGTAGGCGACGACTTTGCCGCGGTCGGGCAGAGGTGCGATGGTGACGGTGCTGCCGGGCCGAGGGGCGTGGATGACCTTGCCGTTGCCGATGTACAGCCCCACATGGCCGGCGCCGTAGGACAGGACGAGGTCACCGGGCACCAAGCGCGGCCGGCTCGTGGCGGTCCCGGCGTGGATCTGGCCCCAGGTGGTGCGCGGCAGCTTCACCCCAGCCGCTAGCCAGGCCCGCATCACCAGGCCCGAGCAGTCGAACCCGCGCGGCCCGGTACCGCCCCAGACATAGGGCTTGCCCAGCTGCGCCCGGGCGAAAGCGACGGCCGCGGCGCCGCCCTTCGCATGGCGCTTGTCGGGAGTACCGGTCTTCTGCGGTGCAGGCGAGGGCCGGTGGGATGCACCGCCCCTGGGTTCGGCGGCCGTGGACGGCACGCGCAGGGTGTCGCCGGCGTAGATCAGGGTCGAGGTGCCCAGGCTGTTCAGCTTCTGGAGGGCCTTGACGGTCGTGCCGTGCTTGTGGGCCAGTGCCCAGAGCGTGTCACCGGGCCGCACAGTGACCTTCTTGACGCCTGCGGGCTTGGCCTCGGCTGTGCCCGGCCCGGCGGGCTTCTGGGTCGGGCCGGGCGTCGGTACCTGCGGCGCGGGCTCGGGCGTGGCCGGTGATTCCGGCTGGAGGGTGACCGCCGGCGGGTCGGCCGAAGGCGCTCCCGACTGGCCGTGCACGCCCAGCAGCGCACCCCCCAGCAGCGAAAGCACGAGCGCCACGACCAGCCCCACCACGACCCACCGCCAATCCCCGCTTTGAGTACGGCTGTTGCCCGCACTGTGGCTGCGCGGTCTGCGGTGAGATGTCGGCGCCGACCGCGACGCCTTGGGTGGCCGGTGCTCCATCGTCTTCTCCGGCGTCTGCCGCAGGGGCTTGAGCAAGGTCTGCTGTGCCATCACAACCTCCTTCGACGGGCCGGGATTTCGCGGCCTGGAAGCAGGCTGTTTCGTCGTGTCGGTGTCCCGCTAGATCTTCGGGCGTCCGGGACAGTCCCGGCCTGTCCACCCTCCGCGGCACCGTGGTGAAAGGGCGGCGTCTCACCCCTGGACACCGCCTGTGACCTGCATAGACGAATCGGGACTGTCCCGTCCGCCGTGATCCGTTGCCCGGCCCCGGTTGGCCGGGCAACGCTTCTTCCACCGCCTCGCACCGCCGGGCGGCGCCCCGGTCGAAGGCGCCGCCACGCGCTGCCGGGCCGGGCCTGCCGCCCGCTGGTGTCGACGACCGCAGGCAGGCGTCACCACAGCCGAGGCGGCACGTGAAACGTCCGCCTCCATCCCAACCCGGTTCTCAGCTGAAGGAGCATCAGCATGCGCATCGCACAAGCACGAAAGAACCGCTCACTGGCGGTGGCCGTCGCTGCCGCCGGCCTGCTGGCCGGCGGTGTCACCACCGCTGCCACGGGCATCGTCACCACCGACAAGGCTGCCGAGAAGACCGACACGGTCACCGTCGCGGCGGCGGAGCAGCTCCAGAAGCGGGCCAGGATCGTTGGCAGGTTCGAGACGCGGGACATGTGCCCGTACCTCGTGACCTCGAGCGGCAGGCACTACTACCTGCCCGGCTACACGATCGGCGGCAACGGCGCCCTGTACAAGAAGTCGACCGGCGGCTTCATCGCCCATCACGGCTGGAAGATCCAGGCCAACGGCACCAAGTACTACAAGCCCCTGGAACGCCGCACCACCCACTGCACCACCTGGGGCGACCAGTGGCGCATCAAGGCGAAGTCGATCTACGCCCTCGAGCACTGAGCCACGCGGCAGCCGGAGGTAGGCCACCACGAGGGACCGCCGAGCTGCCGTAGCCAGACGTGTCCCCGCCGCCCTAAGGGGGGCGGGAGCCGCCCCTCACCGGCACGAAGGGGACCGCCGAGCCGCCCCATGCACATCCCGGCTCGCACTCACTCATCGAAGAACGGAAAGGCACATCAGCATGCGCATCGCACGATCACGAAAGACCCGCTCGCTGGCGGTGGCCGTTGCTGCCGCCGGCCTGCTGGCCGGCGGGCTCACCGCCGGCACCACCGACCTCTTCGGAGGCGAGACCCGGCCCACACGGTCGACCGACACCATCACCCAGGCCGGCGCCGCCCAGTCGGCGAAGAAGTCCAAGACGAAGGGCCAGTCCTGCCGTACCGGCGCGCAAAGGATCCGGAACAAGAAGTTCGTCACGACCGTCTACGACTGGCCCGACACCCCCGGCGCCGCGACCAGCATGCCCGGTCCCGGCAAAAGGATCTTCGAGTACAAGCTCGAAGTTTCCAACAAGCTCAGCGCCACCTTCGGCATGACCTACAAGGAACTCAGCGCCGGTCTGGGATTCGAGGTCACCAACACCAGGACGGTCGTCGACAGGGTCGAGATCGAGCTGCCGGAGAAAGCCCAGTACCGGGTCCGGGCAGGCATGATCTACAAGAAGTACACGTTCGACGTCTACGAGGAACACGGCTTCTGGAACTGGCACGGTGACTACCTCGTCTGCCAGTCCTACCTCCAGCCCGAGTGGGTCATGAAGGGCTCAAGTACCGTCCAGAATCCCTGGATGGACGCCTACAAGCGCACCAAGACCCCCAAGCGCACGACTCATTAGCCGCCCGCACCCCCGCACCAGACTGCGCAGCCCCACCAGGTGACCCACCAACGCCACGCGACGCCTCCCGAAGGTATCGCCCAGGCGGAGGTGGGTTACCTGGCTTCAGTGCCTATTTCTGAGCCGGTGATGACGAGACCGTCTCTTCCCAGCACAATCGCAGCTGTTCCTGCAGGTCCGGAACGGATGCTGCGTCGCAGGACATGACGACCACGAGCCTGCTGAGGTCGATGCCCTCGGGCCGCTGTGTGGAGGACCATCGCTGTCCTGCCCGTAGAAGGGTCCTGAAGAGCAGCCGCCGTCCGGCGGCATCGCCCGACAGTGCCTCATCCGCGGCCTCGACGATCAGTACGTAGTGATCTGCAGGCAGCCACGTCAGGTCGCGCAGACAGTCAAAGAGGGCATCCCAGTTCCACCCGAAGTAATCCGGCAGCTTCAGCCCGTCGTAGAACTGCTGGAAGACGGAGTCCGTGTCGCGCATCTCCCGGCCGTCGAGCCGCGCTACGTACACCCTGCCGGTCATGGGAAGCAACAGATCGACAGACAGGGCGCCTCGCTCCGGAACGACGTGCACCCAGGGCATAGTGTGCACCGCCACCTCCCTCCAGCGATCCGCGACTCCACCACCGTCAGAGCCGGTGACGGCAGCGAGCTGCACTGTCTAGTGCCGCATCAGACAACCTTTGCCCTGTCTGCCAGGCTGGTCCAGTCCTCCACCTCTCACGCGACCGACCAGGTCGAGACGATCCGCATCGGGGGCATCAGCCCTTGACCATGATTGTGGGCTGCCGGGAGAACATCACCGCAGATCGAGTCTGCGGATCGGAGTTCATCGCCGAGACCCACCCGTTGTAAAACGCTGTACCGGCTTCTGAAGTGCGCTGGCCTGAGGGAACTTCATACGAAGCGAATGCCCATCTGGCGCCGCAGATCATGACAAACTCCTGCGCTTGGTTCTCCTGGAGGGCAGCACCTGCGGCTACTGCCATGGGCTGATCGAGGCGGACAAGCTGCTCAGTCACGAAGGCGTGTAGATCGCTGTGACACGTCCGGTAGCGCTTGAAGATTCGAGGAGTGAACTGCGCCTGCACGAAGTCTGCGCCGAAGGGTCTGGGGAGATACAGCCAACCCCACCCCGGGCCGAGACGTCCGGACGTCGTCTCTCCCGGGTAGTCATGGTTCGTCATCCCGCGTTCGAAATATGGATCCGGAGCGTCCAGCTTAAGCATAAATCCCCCTTCATGTCCGCACTGATGGGCTGTACCACAAGGGACCCGTATAGGGCATTCGTGTGCAGAACCCACCCTTCCTGTAGCCCATTTGGTTGTGCGTTACACCGGCGTACCACTCCGAGGTGCTCCCGCGGCACGCCATTCACCAGTCCCCCACGTCTCGGGTCGCGACCAACCTGGCGCCTCTACGGATGATCTGCGGCAGGCGCTGCCCCTGGTCGCCATCGATCTGCCGCGGACGTACCCGTTCCGTCACCGTACGGCTTGGCGACACTGCGCTGTCCGGACCAGTGCCGAACAGCGTCACGTCACCGCAGGGCAAAGGTTCTCTGTTGCGGCACTAGATCCAAACGAAACGGCCTAGCCCAGGGGCGGTGACCTGCCCGGGCACCCGCCGCTCCGCCGACCTCGTTATCCGCTGCTGTGTCATGACCGATGCAAGGTCCGATCATTGCGCAGCGGTATGAAGTCCCAGTACAGCCTCTGCTCCTCGTCCACTGCGGGCGTGTAGCCGTTGAGGGGCTGGGAGGTCTCGAGAGTCGTGGCGATCGCCTCCATGAGCAGCGGCAGGGACGTCCACATCTCGTGTGGTACGCGCATAAGGCCTTCCACGGCCTCGGCTTCGTGGACGCGCCCCCGGTCGATCTCGGGACGGTGGTCCAGTACGAGGCAACCCCCGCGGACGTCCCGCGCAATGGGGATCAACTGCGGATGTCCGGACAGGACGCTACTGAACCCGAGCTTCATGAAGTCGTAGTCCGCCTCCTCTCCTTCCTCATCCGCCGTGCGCTTGTCGTAGAAGCCGGTGAAAAGTTGCCACGCAGCCGCTATCTCGCGTGCACTCATCGGTCTGTAGAACCCTGGCAGCAGCCAGCCCCGCTGATCGAGGAGACCGTCGTGCCGCAGCAGCGACATCACCAAGGGCTTCAGCAGTGGCCGGCCGATGACGCGTTCGGTCGCGGCGATGTCCGCCGGATCCGCGGGCGGCGCCAGCGCGGCGTAGGTCGCCGGCGCGTGTTCGGCCAGCCAGTTCTCGATTCGCGTCCACGACTCACTGATCGGTGCGGTCATAGCGGGGCATCCTGCCACCTGGTGCTGACAACCCCCGGGGCAACAGCCGACGGTGCCCGTGTCCCCGATACATCCGACGGGGCCGGCCCTGGGCCGTGCGAGGGGACTCAACGATGACAGGCGACGACCAGTCGCCGACCGCTAACCCACAGGCCAGAGGGGCGGCGGCTGAAGTATGTACGGGTCAGGAAGGTGCCGGATCACTTCTTCGGCAACTGGTCGCGCTCGATGGAGCTTGACCCGGCCATTGAAGCTCCGCCGACCGTCTGCGCCCCGTCAGGACCACCGTTGCGCAACCAGGAACGCAACCTGCGCCCGCCCGGAGAGGGATGCTGCACCGCTACTTGCGGCGCAGGCGAGCCAGGATCCCGTTGGTCTCCGCGGCCTCCAAAGCTGTGGCCGCCCGTTCCGCCGTGGGCGGCTGCTCGCTGTCGGTGATCGTGCCGCAGACCGTGCACCGGCCGCCCGGGACCACCGGCTCGCCCCGGGCATCGCCGGGACAGACCGGGCCACCGCAGGACGGGCACTCCCACTTCCCCGCCTCCCGAAGCGCAGCTCCTCCTCGCGCTCCTGGCGGCGGCAATCCCGAGCGGATGCGGACGGAGGCTTCCTTCGCCGCTCTGTGCGGAGCCGCACCCGGTCCCGCCTCCAGCGGCAGAACCAGCCGGCACCGCCTCTCGCGCGGCGGTGACCGGGGCGCCAACGCGGCCCTCTACCGCAGCGCTCTGGTCCGCATGGCCGGCGACTCCCGCACCCGCGAGTACGTCGCTCGTCAGACTGCCGCCGGACGGACGAAGAAGGAAATCATCCGGCTCCTGAAACGAGCCATCGTCCGGGAGATGTTCCGCTGCCTGACCACCACGGTCACCGTCCCTGACATCGCGGACCTGCAGCCCCTACAGCAGTCTAAGAACATCACGCTCACCGCCGCCGCCCGCCACTTCGGACTCTGGCCGACCGCCATCTCCCACCTCGAACGCGTGGCTTCGCCGCGACGACGAGCTCGCCAGCGCCTACCGGGACTGGCTCAACACCGCTTGATCACACGCTAAGTCAAACAACGTCCGGCACGTTCGGCCACCGCCGACCATCGGCGGAGACATCCGTCGGCCGACCAGCGCGAACGAAGTCGCCGTACTCGTCCTGGACGACGCCCTCGTTGACCCACCGGCCCCGCTCGGCTCCGGCGTGCTGCTCGGCAACCTGCAGCGCGGCCAGCGGGTCCTCAGCCATGCCCAAAAGCAGGCCGAACTCGCTGGCCTCGTCGTCTGGATCGAATGGCGGGAACTCGCCCAGGTCCAGGAAGCTCTCGCTGCCGACGTCCTCGACCGCGTGGAGATAGACCTCAAACGGCCCCTTCGTCACACGAACCTCGACATAGCGCACACCAGGACGCTCTGCCGAGCCGCACGGCCCAAGGAACTGCTCGACTGAACGGCCCCGCCGCAAGGCCCCAAGAACGAAAGACTCCGCCAAGTACCGCACCCGGCCACAATACGGCTCACCGGAGCCGCAAGGCTTGACGATCAATAGGAGCATCAACAGGAGCCGTTCCGGGACGGGGCCGTACGACACTCGTCGGCACGGGCCAGGACCAACGGTCCGCGCGGACAGCGACTGCCGCGAGCATGGCTACTCGTCCCGAGCCGGGCACGAGCAGCACGCACGGCCGACGCCCGGCGCCGCGCCGGGCGCCCGCCGAACGCATCAGCACCTGGCCCGCCGGTGAGAGACAGCACAGCTCGATCCGCCCCGGGCGCCGCCGAGTTCAGCTGGTGGGCACCCGTGGCCGGAGGGGAGGAGCGGCAGCGCCCGCCGGGGCACGTGCGGGGCGCGGGCTCATGCACGTGAGGACCGGTCCCGTGCCGGGGCCGTCGACCTCGGCGACGCCCTGCTGTTCGTGAAGGACGCCAAGGGCGGTTACGCCGCCGGTGGATACGAGAACGACCCCGTCGACGGCTCGACCGGCATGCTCTTCTCCGCCTACTCCACAAACAAGCCGGAACCGGTGACCCTGGAGTTCCGGGACGTCAAGACGGGAACGGTCCGCAAGTCCCTGCGCGCGAAGGCCAGTACGGTGTCCGCCACCACCTGGCGCAACGGCCTGCCGGCCATCGCGGTCAGTGCGACCGGCACACAGGAGTCCGACGGCCTGAGCGCGGCGAAGAGCAGTACCACGGTCACCGTGTACGGATCCGACGGAGCCCGGCTCGGCACGATCACGCACGCGGGCCCGAACAAGGACGTCTCGATCGACGAGGGCCACCTGATCGAGCAGGACGACGACGCGTCCCTCGAACTGACACCCATCGACGGCGGCGAGCCCCACAAGGTTTCCTGCACCGGCAACCTCGCGCAGTGCTCCTACGACCCGCGCACCGGAGAGATCGACGGCGGACAGGCACATGCCCCGCTGATCACGGGGAAGTACGTCTTCCACGTGGAGAACGCGTCCACGTACGAGGACGATGCCGAGCAGCTCGTCATGTCCGAGCTGGCCACCGGGAAGAAGGTGTGGAGCACGGCGGACGTCACCCCGCCCGACGGTGTGGAACTGGGCGATGACGGCAGGCGCACCTCGGGAGCCGTCCGCGTCCTCGACGTGCACGACGGGCAGGTCCTCACCGCGTGGGGCGCCGGCGCCTTCTCGCCGGACACATTCGTCACGGCGACCTACGACCTGGCGAGCGGCCGGCAGATCGGCGCCTCGACGACGTACCGCTACGCCGATTTCCCCGGCGACACGATCGACACGGAGGGCTCGTCGGTCCTCTCGCCCGACCGCGCGCTCGCGGCGGCCCACACCAAGGGCGGCACCGCCGTGTGGGACCCCGCGACCGGCAAGGAAATCTGGAAGCAGGCCGAGGGTGAGATCCCGCTGACCCCGCTCCGGTTCTCCGCGAACGGCGTCCTGTACGGCGGCACCGAGAAGGAGGGAGGGGCCGGCACGAGTGCCCTCGCGGTGGACGCGCGCACGAAGAAGGTTCTGGCCAAGGACCTGCCGAGCGACGGCATCCCGCTGTTCTCCCGGACCACTGGTTACGGCTACCTCGCCACGGCCGACGGCTTCTTCGTCTTCCCCGCACAGCGCCAGGACGGCTAGTGCCTTGACCGGCAATGTTTGCCCCATGAGGAGCGCCGTCCGGTGCGTGTGATCGCAAGGCGGCCGGAAGTCCTTGGATGGGGTCTCCCCTGCTCGAACGGAGTTGAGAGCTTGGGGAAGGAGCTACCGGGGCTTTTGGTCAACGCGGAAGGGGGTCCCCCCTGGCCCTTGAGGCCTTGGGGGAGCGCGTGCCGGACGGTGCGACGGGGCAAAGCTTGCCGGGAGGGGCACCAGCTTCCCGCAACTGCCCGCCCGCACCCGATCGGTCCTGGCGCCGCAGAGGCGGGTCACTCTTCATGGGCGAGCAGTTCCTTGACGCGCGGGACCACGTCGGTGCCGTACATCCGGATGGGCTCCAGCAGCCGGCTGTGCGGCATCGGCCCCATCCCGTACGTCAGGTCGAAGCGCGAAGCGTGCAGATTCTTCATCGTTCGTGCCACGTTCGCGGCGACGGTCGCCGGGGAGCCGACGTACAGGGAGCCGTACGCGAGCTCGTGCTCGTAGGACTCGCGGGTGATCGGCGGGAAGCCGTGTTCGTAGCGGGCCTCGAGCAGATACGTTCGGTAGTACTCCCAGTACTCCTCGGTCGCTTCCTCGTCGGTGGCCGCGATGTGTCCCGGTGAGTGCCCTTCCTGAGCCGCCTTCGAGCCCGTGGCAGATACCGGCCGCACACGAGCCCGAGGCTCCGGGACTGTAGCGAGGAGCTGGCGGTCACTCAGCGGACGTAGTCGGTGAGGACGCAGCCGTCGACCTGGGCCGGCTCGTTACGGAACCCGGCCGGCGGGACGAAGTTGGGCGAGCAGTTGATGCCCAGCGTGCCGACCCGAACGAGCGCCTCTTCGTCGCTGCTGCGTGCGTTGATCTGGACCGCGAAATTCTGGCCGACGAAGTAGCGGGTGTGTGTGTCACCGTCCGACTGCTGAAACTTCTTGTAGGCGGCCTCAAAGGTCGCCATGTCGTCGATGAGCATCAGCTTGTGCACGTTGTCGATCCCGCTTTCGCCGGAGCAGGATGCGCGGTCCTTGATGGAGAAGGCCTTGTTGGTGGCTGTGATCTGAGCGGCCAAGGCACTGTCGTCCTCAACGTAGTCACCGTCGATGTCGGCGAACATGTTTTCGTTGTCATGGTTGAAGCCATCGCACTCGGTGGCAGACTTGACGAGCTCCACCACCCCGTTCATGTCGGCGGCCTTGCCCAGCCCGGCCACTGCGGTCTTGCCGTTCTCGTCCGCGCCGGGGTCCGCCATGGCACCCTGCGGCGCGCCGCTTGCCGCCGTGTGGCCACCGTCCTGTCCCGTGTCGCCACCGCAGGCGACGGCCGTGGAGGCGAGGGCCAGGACGAGTGCAGCCGTGGTGAGTGAACGAACAGCGCGCATACGGGTGTTCTGCTTTCGTCGGTACCGCTGATGGGTTGTACGAATGACCGTACGAGCGTAGTGCAGGTCCGTAGCGCTCGTGCCTGCGGTCCTCGGCGGTGATGGCGAAGGCCCGGCGGCGGAGATCCTCCTCGGGGAGAGCGCCCGGGTCGCCCATGGTCCTCATGGGCTCGCCCTGCCCACCGGCGCCTTCACCGGCTCCCCCGAGGACGCCCTGGACGGCGCAACAACCGTTCCGACACTGCCCATTGGCCATGTACGTGAGCAACGGCGTCATTTCGACACCGGAGTGGAGGTCGCATGCTCGCGCGATTAGCCGATGCTCACGCGATCGGGAGTCACCCGACTTCGTCGGGCGGGGCCGGACGCGGACGTGGTTGTCACCTGTGATGGGTTCCTTCCGCGTCCGTCCCCCTCAGCAGGCGGGGTGTGGTTATGCCGTGACCACAGGGGCTGTTGCGGTGAAGGCGTCCGCGTGCTCCGCGGCCCACTGGGCGAATGTGCGGGCCGGGTAGCCAGTGACCTTCTCGACGGTGTCGACGACCGTACGGCCCGCTTCCGGGGTGTTCCCGTACACCTGGATCAGGAAGCCGATGACGTCCTCGGGCTGGCCCGCCGCCCGCCATCGCTCGATGGCCTGCTCCTCACTGAGCTCGACCAGGGCGATCTCCCGGTCGCGGGCGGCAGCGATCGTCGCCACCTTGTCGCCGACGGTCAGCAGCTCGGGGCCGGTGATCACGTACTCCTGGCCCCCGTGGCCCTCTTCGGTGAGCGCGACCGCGGCGACGGCGCCGATGTCGCCCTCGTGAACCATGGCACTCAGCCGGGAGACGAACGGCTCGCGTACTTCGTCCGAGGCCACGATCCCGTCCGCCCACTCCAGGCAGTTGGCCATGAACTCGACCGGCATGAGCACGGTCCAGTCCACATCGTCATCGGCACGCACGGCGTCCTCCAGCGGGGACGGCCCGCCGCCGTGCAGCACGGTGACCCGGCGTACGCCGGCCGCGCGGGCCAGCTCCAGGATCCGCGGGCCGGTCTCCAGCGGGGCGAAGTGGGCCCCGCCGATGGTGATCAGATGGAGGCCGGTGACGCCCTCCAGGGCCGGAATCAGGCTGTCGGGTTCGGTGAGATCACCCTGGACGACCTCGACACCGGCCGGGAGGGCGGCTCGCGCCGCATCCCGGGTGAGGGCGCGGACCGCATGGCCGCGGGCGAGCAGTTCGGCGACGACCTGGCGGCCGACGGTTCCGGTGGCACCGGTGACAAGAATCCTCTGCGTCTGCGTCATGGCACGACCATAGGAAGCCTTTGGGTCAGCTTCTGTCCTCAAGGGCAGCTCGGGCCGGAAACGGAGACAGGAACTGTCATGGGGGCACCGTGGCTCCCGAACTCATCGGCATTGATCGCGAAGGGAGGGTGGGAGGTGGTTCCCGAAGTCGTCGACAATCGACAGTCCAGGACGAGGCCGGCACGGTTCGGTGCCCGCAGTGCGGGGCCCGGTGGGTGGCCGGGGTCGACCGTCGCGCGGACGCGGCGGCATCAGAGAACTTCCTTGGTCGGACGGCCGTGGACCAGGAGAGCAACGCGGTACTGCCGCACATTCTCCCCCGCTACAGCTCGCGGTCCGGCCGGTCGCTCGGATCGCCGCGTCGGGTGTCTGGCGGCCCCTGCCGGTGGGTCAGAGGAAGGGCGCGCGGTCGGCCGCCTCGCCGGGCGCCGGCCGGCGGCTGCGTTGGACGGCGATCACGGCGGCGTCGTCGCTCAGGTGTCCGCCGACGTGGGCGAGCAGGTCGGTGCGCAGGTGGTGGACGAGTGCGGAGGGGCTGTGGAGGGCCCAGGAGGCGGCGCGTTCGGACAGCGGGTAGAAGACGCCCCTGGCGTCCCGGGCCTCTATCACCCCGTCGGTGTGCAGCAGCAGGATGTCTCCGGGCCCGAACGTGAAGGTGTCGACGTGGTAGGTGACGGCGATCAGTTCGCCCAGACCCAGCGGCGGGGCGGGGCGGGTGGCGTGCAAGGTGGAGACTTTCTGGCCGTGCAGCAGCAAGGGGGGCGGATGCCCGCAGGTGACCATGTCCACCTGTGGCAGCGCGTCGGGGATGTCGAGGATGGCGGCGGTGATGAAGACCTCTCCGGCCTTCTCCGCCTCGGTGGGGTTGTGAGCTGCTGTTGGTTTGCTGTGTTGACGTGAGTTGTGGTGCGCGGGAGTGGGTCCTGTCGGCGGGTTCGTGGGGTGGGAACGGGGGTTCTGGGGTCGAATGGGTGACCTTGGCGGCTGTTGCTCGTTGGGCTGGGTGGCAGGTGCCGGGCCTGGTGGGAGGGGGTGATGTGGTGGGTAGTGTGCGGGAGTTGGCGGCGTCCTTCGTGGTGCCGGGGCCTTGCGGGGTGGCGGTCCGGGGCCGGCTGGGGCACCTCACGGCCCGGGACGAGGAGGTGCTGCGTGCGGTCGGTGAGCATCAGGGCCGTCTGGCTTCGGGTGATCTCAAGGCGCGCTGTGCGGACGGTCTGGAGCACAGCGCTCAGACGTGGGCGGCGCGTAAGCGGGACCTGACGCCGCTGTCGTCGTCGCGGATCGCGGGTGCGATCACCAAGGCCACGCACGATCAGTGGGCGCTCGCGCGCCGTTGCCAGGCGGCGCACATCCAGACACTGGAGGCCGGGATCAGGACGCTGCGGCACCGCCTGTCCCTCCCGATCGGTGCACCCGGAACGAAGCGGGCCGCAGGAGGCTACCGCTCCCGGAGTGAGTGGTTCCACAAGTCCCGCCGTCTCGCGGCACTGGAGGCGCGGCATGCGGCCGTTGTCACCGACCGGCAGGCCGGACGCGTGCGGGTGGTACGGGGCGGAAAACGTCTCCTCAACACCCGCCACCACCTCGCCGAGGCCGGGCTCACCGAAGGCCAGTGGCGGCAACGGTGGGAGGCGGGGCGCTGGTTCATCGCGGCGGACGGTGAGTCGGGGAAGCGGTTCGGGAACGAGACGATCCGCGTCACCCCGGACGGCGAAGTGTCCATCAGACTGCCTGCCCCGCTCGCGCACCTGGCCAACGCCGGGCACGGCCGGTACGTCCTCACCACCACCGTGGCGTTCGCGCACCGGGGTGCGGAGTGGGCCGACCGCATCACGGCGAACCGGGCCGTCGCCTACCGCATCCACCTCGACACCCGGCGCGGCCGCTGGTACCTCACCGCGTCCTGGCAGCGCCCCGTCGTGAAGACCATCCCGCTGGCCGCCGCCCGCGCCCGGGGCATGATCGGTGTCGACACCAATGCCGATCACTTCGCCGCCTACCGGCTCGACCGGCACGGCAACCCCGTCGGCGGGCCCCGGCGGTTCTTCTACGACCTGTCCGGGACCGCCGGTCACCGCGACGCGCAGCTCCGCCATGCCCTGACCCGCCTGATCCACTGGGCGGTGCGTGTCGGGGTCGCCGCGATCGGCATCGAAGACCTCGACTTCACCACCGAGAAGACCCGCGAAAAACACGGCCGCCACAAACGGTTCCGGCAGCTCATCTCCGGCATCCCGACCGGGAAACTCAAGGCCCGGCTCGTCTCCATGGCCGCCGAACACGGCCTGAGCATGGTCGCGGTCGACCCCGCCTACACCACTTTGTGGGGTGCCCAGCACTGGCAGAAGCCACTGGCCACCCCGCACCGAAAGATGTCCCGTCACGATGCCGCCGGTGTCGCGATCGGACGACGCGCCCTCGGGCACCCGATCCGGGATGGGGTATCCCCTGCTCGAACGGAGTTGAGAGCTTGGGAAAGGACGGCACCGCCCCCGCACGACCGGAGCGATCGTGCGGGGCATCGGACCGCCCAGGCCAGACCAGGTGACCGGGGGCGTGAGGGAACCCGCCCACCCGCAACGGACCGGCCCCCCCGTTATGTTTTTCGCGGTCCTGCAATGGGGCCGCTGGCCTCCGGGCCCGGTATGGCTGTGTCCCCTCTGTCGAACGGATGACCTGGGGG
>NZ_JBHVEE010000147.1:0-24341 GCF_042802415.1 Streptomyces sp. NPDC057486
GGTCGGCTGGTTTTTTTGTTTATATTATCATGTGGCGGTTTCTTTCTCGGCGGCGCGCGCCATTTGCCCACCTGGTTTTAACCCCCCCTCCCCCGGGGCCCCCCCCCCGGAACCCCTGCGGGCGGGGGCCGCCGCCGTATTGTCTAGACACCACCGGTTGCCTCGCCCGCACCGGTCGGATCGGCAGCACCGGTTTCCCCGAAGGAGCCCTCATGACCCCGCCCGTCGTCCACTCGCTGCGCGAACAGATCCGCGAGCACATCGTGGACGGGATCGTCAGCGGGCGCTGGAAGCCGGGCGAGCGGATCGTGGAGCGCCGGATCGCCACGGAGCTGGAGGTCAGCCAGACGCCCGTGCGCGAGGCGCTGCGGGAGCTGGAGACCCTCCGGCTGATCGAGTCGGCGCCCAACAAGGGCGTACGGGTCCGGAATCTGACCGCCGCCGACCTGGAGGAGTCCTATCCGGTACGGGCCGGTCTGGAGCAGATCGCGGCGGAGCTGGCGGCTCCGACGCTCGGCGAGGACTGCTCGCGGCTGTCGCCGCATGTGGCGGCGCTCTACGAGGCCGACCGGCTGGCCGACGGCGAGGCTCAGGTGCGGCACACGGTGGCGTTCCACCGGGAGTTGGTGCGGGCCGCCGGAAACGCCGTACTGCTGCACACCTGGGAGGGGCTGGGCATCGAGGTGTTCACGGCGCTCTCGATCCGGTGGCTGGGGACGGTGCAGAAGTCGTACGCGGAGGAGCACGAGGCGCTCATCGACGCGTTCCTGCGCAAGGACCCGGACATCGGTCTGTTGGTGAAGGCGCACGTCCTGGGGTGCGCGCCGCGCGCCTGAGGCGGGTGAGCAGATGAACGGTCGGGCGCTCAACCGTGCAGTCGAGCGCCCGGTTTCATCGCATTTCAGGCGTCACTCCGTGCCGCGAAACAGGGCACCGGATGCCAATTTCTTCATATCGAGAAGTTTTGCTCTTCATCCTTTGATCGATCATCGATCAGCGCCTTACAGTTCACTCCGCGGGCCCACCGGCCCCATTGCCCTGTCCTGCCAGTCAGGGCCTTTCTCCACCCCCCTCCTCTCCGGAAGGCGGCGATCATGACCGACCCCGTAGGAAAGCTTCCGAGCGAGCTCGACCAGCTCCCGGACCGTGACCCGGAGGAGACCGCCGAATGGGCGGCCTCCCTCGATGCCGTCACCAAGGCCGCGGGCCCGCACCGCGCCGCGTACCTGATGCGCCGCTCGCTGCAGCACGCCGAGGGCGCCGGTCTCGCGCTGCCCAAGCTGCTGGAGACCGATTACGTCAACTCCATCCCGACCGCCGCCGAGCCCGCGTTCGACGGCGACCTGGAGATGGAGTCCCGGATCACCGCCTGGAACCGCTGGAACGCGGCCGCGATGGTCACCCGTGGCTCCCGGTTCGGCGTCGGCGGCCACATCGCCACCTTCGCCTCGGCAGCCTGGCTGTACGAGACGGGCTTCAACCACTTCTTCCGCGGCAAGGAGGGGGACGGCTCCGGCGACCAGCTCTACGTCCAGGGCCACGCCTCCCCCGGCATCTACGCCCGCGCCTTCCTCGACGGCCGGCTCAGCGAGCAGCAGCTCGACAACTTCCGCCAGGAGTCGGGCGGCGACGGTCTGCCATCCTACCCGCACCCGCGGCGGCTGCCCTGGCTGTGGGAGTTCCCCACCGTGTCGATGGGCCTCGGCCCGCTCTCGGCCATCTACCAGGCGCGCTTCAACCGCTATCTGGCCAACCGCAACATCAAGGACACGTCGAACTCGCATGTCTGGGCCTTCCTGGGCGACGGCGAGATGGACGAGCCGGAGTCGACCGCCGCCCTCGCCCTCGCGGCGCGTGAGCAGCTCGACAACCTGACCTTCGTCATCAACTGCAACCTGCAGCGCCTCGACGGTCCGGTCCGAGCCAACTTCCGTGTGGTCCAGGAGCTCGAGGGCGCGTTCCGCGGGGCCGGCTGGAACGTCATCAAGACGCTCTGGGGCAACGCCTGGGACGAGCTGTTCCAGCTGGACACCACCGGCGCGCTGGTCCGCAGGCTCCGGGAGGTCCCGGACGCCCAGTTCCAGACGTACGCCACCCGCGACGTCGCCTACATCCGCGAGCACTTCTTCGGCGCCGAGCCCGCCCTCGCCGAGCTGGCGAAACTGCTCACGGACGCGAAGATCGCCGAGTGCTTCTACACCTCCCGCGGCGGCCACGAGGCCCGCAAGGTGTACGCGGCGTACAGGGCGGCCGTCGAGCACAAGGGCGCGCCGACCGTGATCCTCGCCCAGACGGTGAAGGGCTACACGCTCGGCAAGGGCTTCGAGTCCAAGAACGCCAACCACCAGATGAAGAAGCTCTCGGTGGACGAGTTCAAGGACATGCGCGAGCTGCTCGGACTCCCGATCCCGGACAGCGCGTTCGCCGACGGCCTGGTGCCCTACGGCCACCCGGGCGCCGACTCCCCCGAGGTCCGCTACCTCCAGGAGCGCCGCGCCGCCCTCGGCGGCCCCGCCCCGGCCCGCCGGGTCCACGCGGTGGCACTGCCGGAGCCCGAGGAGCGGGCGTTCGCCGCGCTGAAGAAGGGCTCCGGCAAGCAGGAGATGGCCACCACGATGGCCTTCGTGCGCCTGGTCAAGGACCTGATGCGGGACAAGCAGACCGGCAGGCGCTGGGTGCCGATCGTCCCCGACGAGGCCCGCACCTTCGGCATGGAGTCGCTGTTCCCGTCGGCCGGGATCTACTCCCCGCTGGGCCAGACGTACGAGCCGGTCGACCGCGACCAGCTGATGTACTACAAGGAGGCCAAGGACGGCCAGATCCTCAACGAGGGGATCACCGAGGCCGGTGCCATGGCGGACTTCATCGCCGCGTCGACGTCGTACGCGACGCACGGCGAGACGATGATCCCCTTCTACATCTTCTACTCGATGTTCGGCTGGCAGCGGACCGGCGACCAGATGTGGCAGCTCGCCGACCAGCTCGGCAAGGGCTTCATCGTCGGCGCCACGGCAGGCCGTACGACGCTGACGGGTGAGGGCCTCCAGCACGCGGACGGCCACTCGCACCTGATCGCGGCCACGAACCCGGCGTCGCTCAACTACGACCCGGCGTTCGCGTACGAGATCGCGGTCATCGTCAAGGACGGTCTGCGGAGGATGTACGGCCCCGAGGCCGAGAACGTCTTCTACTACCTGACGGTCTACAACGAGCCCAAGCCGCAGCCCGCGATGCCGGAAGGCGTCGAGGAGGGCATCGTCAAGGGCCTCTACCGCTTCAAGGAGGGCACGCCCGCCACGGCGGACGCGCCGCGCCTGCAGCTGCTGGCCTCCGGCACGGCGATCCACTGGGCCCTGGAGGCCCAGGAACTGCTCGCCGCGGACTGGGGTGTCACGGCCGACGTCTGGTCCGCCACGTCCTGGGGTGAGCTGCGCCGTGAGGCGCTGGAGTGCGACGAGGCGCTGCTCCGCGGCGAGCAGCGGGTGCCGTACGTGACCCAGGTGCTGGAAGGCGCACCGGGCCCGGTCCTCGCGGTCAGCGACTGGATGCGGCAGGTGCCGGACCAGATCAGCCAGTGGGTGGAGCAGGACTGGTCCTCGCTCGGCACGGACGGCTTCGGTCTGTCCGACACGCGTGACGCGGCCCGCCGCCACTTCGGGGTCGACGCGCAGTCGATCACGGTCGCGGCACTGGCCCAGCTGGCGCGGCGCGGCGAGGTGACCGCGTCCGCGGTCAAGGAGGCCCGGGAGAAGTACGGGCTGTGAGGTGAGGCGGCCGGGTACGCCCGGCCGCCGTGCCGCCCTCCGTCTCCGGGCGGGCTCGATCTTCGAGCCCGTACGGAGACGGAGGGCATTTCTGCGCGTCTGCCCGGCGATGGAGGGCAGGGCAGACTTGTCCCCATGCGTGCTGCCCGGCTCATCAAGATGGTGCTGCTCCTTCAGTCCCGGTCCGCCATGACCGCCGCCGAGCTCGCCCGGGAGCTGGAGGTGTCCGAACGGACCGTCACCCGCGACGCCCAGGCGCTCTCAGAGGCGGGGGTTCCCGTGTACGCGGACCGGGGCCGGGCCGGCGGGTACCGGCTCGTCGGCGGGTACCGGACCGGGCTCACCGGGCTGGCCCGTAGCGAGGCCGAGGCGCTCTTCCTCTCCGGGCTGCCGTCCGCGCTGCGCGAGATGGGGCTCCAGGACGCCGCGTCCGCGGCCCGGCTCAAGGTGACCGCCGCACTGCTGCCCTCGCTGCGGGACGCCTCCGACACCGCCGCCCGGCGCTTCCATCTGGATGCACCCGGCTGGTATCAGGAGCCCGTCACGCCCGAGTTGCTGCCCGCCGTCGCGGAGGCCGTCTGGGACGACCGGATGGTCAGCGCCCGCTACCGGCGCGGCGGTGCGGGCGGTGAGGTCGAGCGGGAGCTGGCGCCGTACGGACTCGTTCTCAAGGCCGGGGTCTGGTACCTGTGCGCCCGTGCCGGGACGGATTTCCGGGTGTACCGGATCGACCGCTTCACCGCCGTGGCCGTGTCGGGCGAACGGTTCGTACGCGACGAAGACTTCGATCTGCCGGGCTTCTGGGACGAGCAGGCCGCGCAGTTCGCCCGCTCGATCCTGCGGACCGAGGTGACGGTACGGGTGTCGGAGACGGGGGTGGACCGACTGCCGCACACCATGGACCGTTCGGCGGTCCGGAATGCCCTGGACTCGGCCGGGCCGCCCGGCATCGACGGATGGCGCACCGTCACCCTGCCCGTGGAGTCCCTGGAGGTCGCGTACGAGCAGCTGCTGTCCCTGGGACCGGAGTTGGAGGTTCTCGAACCGCCCGCGTTGCGGAACCGCTTCGCCGCTGCCGCCGAACGGCTGAGCGAGCTCTATCGTTGAAGGCTTCTTTTCGGTGTCTCCGCGTGCATCGCCCGCCACCAAGGCCGATGCTTGACCCGTGATGGACGAGACGGAGTTCTGGGAGATCATCGACAGCACCCGCGAGGCCGCCGAGGGCGACCCCGAGGACCATGCCGATCTGCTCGTCGACCGGCTGGTGCAGCTCGATCCGGAATCCGTGCTGGACTTCGCGCGGCACTTCGAGGCCCGCTACAACCGCGCGTACCGCTGGGACCTGTGGGGCGCCGCCGCCGTGCTACTCGGCGGCGCGAGCGACGACGCCTTCGACTTCTTCCGGTGCTGGCTGATCGGCCAGGGGCGGGAGGTCTTCGAGGGGGCGGTGCACGATCCGGACAGCCTCGCCGAACTCCTCGACGACTTCGACGAGGAGATCGACGGGGACGCCGAGGATCTCGGCTATGCGGCCGACGAGGCGTACGAACAGCTCACCGGCGTCGTCACGCCGGACCTCGGCCTTCCGCCGCAGTCCGCCGAGCCGGAGGGCGCCCCTGTCCGCTTCGAGGACGCCGCGGCGCTGGCCGGACGCTACCCCCTGCTCTGGGAGCGGTTCGGCTCCGGCTGAGCCGCCCCGCCCCCGCCGTGGGCACCCGGGTTCAGAAGTGGGTGCCGCCGTCGACGCGGATCTCCGTGCCCGTGATGAACGCACCGTCCTCGGAGCCCAGCATCGCGACGACGCCCGCCACCGTGTCGGGGCTGGCGAAGCCCTCGCCCAGCGCCGGGGACAGCTTCATGAAGAGCGACATGTCCGCGTCGGCCGGCAGCCCCGGGCCGTTGCCGCTGGTCATGTCGGAGGAGATCGATCCGGGTGCGACGGCGACGACGCGCAGACCCTGCTTGCTGTACTCGCTCGCCAGCGCGTGCGTCATCGACTGGATGCCGCCCTTGCTCGCCGCGTACGCCGACATATAGGGGTGCGCGAAGCTCGCCGAGGTCGACGAGAAGTTCACGACGACCGGCTTGTCGCCCGCCAGCAGCGCCGGTATCGCCTCACGGATCATCAGGAACGTGCCGGTGAGGTTGACCGCGAGGATCTTGTTGAAGAGCTCCAGCGACGTCCTGTGCGTGTGCTCCGAGCGCAGGATGCCCGCCGCGTTGACCAGGACGTCGAGGCCGCCGAGCGCGGCCACGGCGTCAGCGACACCGGCCCGGACCGCGGCCTCGTCCGAGATGTCGAGGACGGCGGTGGTGAGCCTCTCCGCGACGCCGCGCGCCACAGCGGTGTCGTACGTGGCCTTCAGCCCGGCCTCGTTGACATCGGCGGCGACGACCAGGCCGCCCTCGGCGAGTACGCGGTGGACGGTGGCCTGTCCGATGCCGGAGCCACCGCCGGTGATGAGTACGCGGCGGCCTTCGTAGCGGTTCATGTGTTCACTCCTGGTTCCGAGTCCCCCGACGACTCTCTTGATTCGCATCCACCGTACGCCTGGGTGGCACGTTTTGCCAGAACGGCATTCTGTGCACTTTTCTTCCGTACGAAGGAACCCCGACCCGGGTAATCTGCGGGAATGAGCCACCAGCAGCCGTCCCTCACCGAGCGCCGCAAGGCCGCGACCCAGCTGGACATCGCGCGCGCGGCCGCCGCGCTCTTCGCGGAGCGCGGGCCGGACGGCACCACGGCGGAGGACATCGCCCAGCGGGCGGGCGTCGCGCTGCGCACCTTCTACCGCTACTTCCGCTCCAAGCAGGACGCGGTGGGACCGCTGCTCTCCGGCGGCGCCGAGCGCTGGCGCGCCCTGCTCGACGCGACCGGTCCGGGTGTCCCGCCGGCCGAGGCGCTGGAGGGTGCGGTCACGGACGCGCTCAGCCCGCACGACGAGCACGCCACGGAGCAGCTCGGCTGGACACGCGGTCTGCTGCGGGCGGCACAGGACGATCCGGCGCTGCGCGCCGTCTGGTACCGGGTCAATCAGGATTCGGAGGAGCGGCTGCTGCCGGTGCTGGCACGGCTGGCCGGTGAGGACGCGGATCCGCTGGAGGTCCGGTTGGCCGCCGCGGCCGCCACGGACGCGGTGCGGGTGGCGCTGGAGGCCTGGGCGGTCACGGACGCGCCGACGACGGGGGCCGGCTCCCCCGCCGTTCTCGCGGTGCGCTGCCTGCATGAACTCACGGGCGGCATGCGACTGTTCAAGGGGTGAGGCGGTAACGGCCTCCCCACGACGGGGCATCGGGAGCCCACTCCCTGTCGTGGGTGCGGCCGTAACGACCTGGTGCACTCTCTCTCGTGCACGAGGCCATAAGCCGTCACAGGGCGAGCGAGCGGCCCATCATCACGTCGTCGACGTAGCGCCCGCCCAGGAAGAACTCACCGGGCAGCACCCCCTCGACGACGAACCCCTCCGATGCGTACAGCGCCCGGGCGGGCGCGTTGTGTCCGAGCACCCGCAGCGTCATCCGGTTCGCCCCTTCGTTGCGGGCCAGCGCCGACGCGGCCCGCAGCAGCCCTCGGGCGACACCGCTGCCGCGTGCCCAGTCGGCCACGGCGAGGCCCTGTATCTGGCGCACATGCGTGTGGCAGGCGAGCGGGGTCGGCGCGACGACCCGGATGTAGCCGGCGATGCGCATATCGCCCGCCGGGTCCTCCGCCTCGGCCACGAGCAGGTGCTCGGGCCGGCTGCGGTCGCCGAAGAACGGTTCGTACGGCGGGTGCGGCCGCGGCTGTACGGAGTGGAGGGTCGACCACGTGGCCCGGTCGAGCTCCCCGAGAGCGGCGTCGTCGGAGAGAACGGCGGGGCGCACGGGGCGGGTGCGGAGCACGGACATGGACGCCACTGTGCCACGACCCGCCCGGTCACGTCATCGCATATCTGCCGGGCGCTCGGCGGAGCCGAACGGGAAGCGGCGGCGGAAGTCGTCGGCCGCGTCCTCCAGGGTGCAGAAGCTGACGCCCTCGTGCCCGGAGACGTACTCGATGAAGCGTTCCAGCATGAGGAGCACCTGCGGGCGGCCACTGACGTCCGGGTGCAGGGTGATGGGCAGGACCGCGTAGTCGAGCTCACGGTGGACCCAGTCGAACTGGTCGCGCCAGTCCTGCTCCAGCTGGCGCGGGCTCACGTACCCCTGGCTGTTGTGCGCGTGCTTGTTGAACATCATGGGCGGCAGGTCGTCCACGTACCAGTTGCCGCAGAACTCGACGAGGTCGACCTCGTGACCGTGGACGAGGGGTTTCATCCACTCCTTGGCCTCCTTACCGAAGTCGATCTTCGTCCAACTGTCGCCGACCCGGGCGTAGAAGGGCGTGAAGTCGCGGTAGTTCTGGCTGTGGTCGTAGCTGAAGCCGTAGGTGTGGAGGAGTTCGGCGGTGTACGCGGACATCTCCCACCAGGGCGCCACATAGCCGCGTGGCCTGCGGCCGGTGTACTCCTCGATCAGTTCGACGCAGCGGGCGAGTACGTCCTCCTCCTGCTGCGGGCTCATCGCGATGGGGTTCTCGTGCGAGTAGCCGTGCGCGCCGATCTCGTGCCCCGCCTCGACGACCATGCGGGTCTGCTCGGGGAATGTCTCGATGGAGTGCCCGGGGATGAACCAGCTGGTCCGGATCCCGTACCGCTCGAAGAGCTTGAGCAGTCGCGGGGTGCCGATCTCGCCGGCGAAGACGCCCCGCTGGATGTCGTTGGGCGAGTCCTCGCCGCCGTAGGAGCCGAGCCAGCCGGCCACGGCGTCCACGTCCACGCCGAGCGCGATCTTGATGTCCTTGGTCATGCGGCGGATGCCTTCCGGTCGGTGTCGAGGAGGTGTTGTACGTCGTCCGTCGCGGCACGGAGCGCGGCGGTGTCCCGCTCGGTCCAGTCGCGTTCGTCCCGGCTGTGCACGGAGATCCAGCCGGTCATCCGGTCGTCGCGGACGAGGGGCGAGAGCATCTGGGCGTGCACGCCGTACACGTCCACGAGCGCCTGGGGCGGATGCGGGATCGCCTCGAAGTGCGGCTGGACCAGGGGGATCCGCTGCCGCTCCAGCCACTCGACGGTGTTCAGCCGGCGCTGGTCGAGGGAGGCGTCGCGGCGGATGGACCGTACGCCTTCGCGCAGCGCCTCGGCGGCGGTCAGATCGACGCCGAGTCCGTGTGCGGGCAGGTCCAGACGGAGGGTGGTGCGATCGGCGCCGGTCGTCTCCAGCAGGGTTCGCAGGACGGTCTGGAAGCGTGCCCGCAGGGCGCCCGAGCGGAGCAGGTCGCCGTGGCCGGGCAGGGCGGGGACGCCGGTGTCCGGGGAGGCCAGGCGCAGAGCCTGCCACAGGGTCGCGGTGACGCTGTCGAACACCGGTATTCCCAGGGCCGGTTCGAGCTGCCGGGCGGCGTCCGCCCCGTACACATTGGTGCAGACGACGGCGACGGCGTGCATACCGGGCGCCGCCGCCTCGACCTGCCGGGCCACGTCCGCGGCCGGGATACGGGCGAAGGCTTCGTTGTCGCTGATACCGAAGGGTTCGGCGAGCGTGCAGTCCAGGCCCTCGTCCGCGTACCGGCGCACGATGCGGTCGGCGACGTCCCGGGTGTACGGAAGGGCGAGCCCGAGCCTGGTCACGCCGTACGCGGCACAGGCGTCGAACAGCGCGAGAGTGGAGGTGGTGGCTGGAATGCCCGTCTCCTCGGTGATCCGGGCGCACAGCGCGCGGTCCCGGTCCGGGCCCAGCCAGGAGCCCGAGGTGCCGTTCCATGCGAGGACGTCGACCTGCGCGTCGGCCAGCTGCCGGGCGGCGGCGATCATCGGCGCCGGGTCGAACTGGGCGTCGGACCCCTCGTCCAGGGCGATCCGGGTGACCGGCACGCGGGCGACATGGGCGGTGGCCACGTCCGTGCCGTGGAGCAGCCCGTACGTGACGGGCTCGAGACAGGTGTTGGAGGACGGGGTGAGCATCCCGATGCGGATGCGGCGGGAACTGCCGGTGGTGGTCGTCATCGGACGGCGAGCCTCCTGCTGTAGTCGATGACCAGGGACGACACGGTGAACAGCACACCCGCGCCGACGAAGTAGAGCAGCGCCCAGGTGTACGAGCCGGTGGCGCCGACGATGAAGCCGACCGCGATCGGCGTGATCATCCCGGCGATGTTGCCGGAGAGGTTCATGGCTCCGCCGACGACTCCGGCGTTGGCCCGTCCGGCCAGCACGGACGGCAGCGACCAGTACAGACCGGCCCAGCGGAGGAAGAAGAGGACGACGGAGAGGAGCACGACCGCCGTCATGGCGTCGGGCACCAGCACCACCCCGAGCAGTCCGGAGACGACGGCGATCCCGGCGACGCCCATCATCGTGCGCATCACCGTGTTGGCGCCGGCGCCCGTGGCCTTCCAGCGGTCGGAGGTCCAGCCGCCGATCAGTTCGCCGACGAAGCCCGCACCGAAGATGGCCAGGGTCGACCAGCCGATGGTCGCGATGTCGAAGCCCTTGGACTCGGACAGATAGAGCGGGCCCCAGGTCAGCAGTCCGTAGAAGACGCCGTTGAAGCCCATCCAGCCCAGACACATGGCCCAGAACGAGCGGTATTTGAGGTACGGCAGCAGGCCGGTGCGCACATCGGCGGGGCCCGCGGCGTCCTCCTCGGCGTGTGCCCGCTCGATGTAGGCGGCCTCGGCGGCGTTGACGCCGGGGTGCTCGGCGGGCGTGTTACGGATGTACCAGCCGGCGTACAGGCCGACGGCGACGGTGAGGACGCCCGCGACGAGGAAACTGATCCGCCAGCTCCCGGTCCAGCCGATCAGCATGGAGATCACGATGCCACCGAGCGCCGCGCCGAGCGGGGCGCCGCCGTCCAGGAGAACCGCGCCCCGGCCGCGCTCCTTGGCGGGCAGCCACTGGGCGTTCAGCTTGCCGCCGGCCGGCATGACGGGGGCTTCGACGGCGCCGAGCAGCATCCGGAAGCCGAGCAGTGAGCCCGCGCCGCCGGCGGCCGCGGTCAGCCCCTGGGCGACTCCCCAGCCGACGCAGGCGCCGGAGACCATGCGGCGGGCGCCGAACCGGTCGGCGAGCCACCCGCTGGGGATCTGCATCAGCGCGTACGTCCAGAAGAACGCGCTGAGCAGGAAGCCGGTCGTCTCCTTGGAGAGACCGAGGTCCTTGGTGATCAGCGGCAGAGCGACGGAGACGGAGCCCCGGTCGATGTAGTTGAGCGCGACGACGCCGAGCAGCAGGACGAACATCTTCCAGCGCACCCGGGTCGGGCGGGCACCGTCGCCCGCCGGGCGGGCGCCGGATGCGCCGGCCCTGCCCGCGGTCGCTGAGGTGCGGGACGTACTGGTCATGGCAAACCCTCGAATCACTGATCGGACAGGGTGAGCAGCGGCTCCGGCCGAGCCGTTCCGCGTTTTGGTATACCAAAGAATGCAGATGCTTCTCGAGGTCGTCAAGGGTTTGGTATACCGTGAGCGAATCGATACACGGAGGACATGTGAGCCGGACCAACACAGGTACCGAGACGGCCAGTTCACTGACCGGCACGGTGTGGCTGCGCGACCAGGTCTGCGAGGGGCTGCGCGACCGCATCATCACCGGGCGGCTCAAGCCGGGCGACCGGCTGGTCGAGCGGGATGTCGCCGAGGAGTTCGGGGTCTCCCGGGTCCCGGTGCGCGAGGCGATCCGCATCCTGCTCGGAGAGGGCTTCCTGGAGGCGCTGTCGCCGCGCCGCATCGTCGTCAAGCAGCTCTCCCGGCAGGACGTGGAGAACCTCTTCGACATGCGCGAGGCGCTGGAGGTGCTCGCCGTCCGACGCGCCGCCGAACGAGCCACCGACAGCCAACTGCAGGAACTGGCAGCCCTGTTGGAAACAGCCCGTCGGGCCACTCTGTCCGGCAGGCCGGAACGCATCTCGCGCGCCAACACGGCCTTCCACCACCACATCGTGGAGCTGTCCGGCAATGAGCTGCTGGCCACCACCCTGGAGTCGCTGGAGGGACGGCTGCGCTGGCTGTTCCAGCAGATCGACGACCCGGGACCGCTCTGGGAGGAGCACCGGCTGCTCTCCGCCGCCATCACCGCGGCGGACAGCGAGGCGGCGGCGGTCTGCGCCCTGCGGCATGTGCGCCACTACCGGGACGTCGCCCTACAACTGCTGTTCGAGTGATTCGGGCGTGACGAGTGAGGGGGGCGAGGCGCCCCGTACGCCGCTGCGGCAGGATGGGGTCATGGTGCACTCCCGTATCGCCGTCACCGGATCGACCGGACTCATCGGAACCGCGCTGGTGCGCTCGCTGCGGGCCGACGGACACGAGGTCGTGCGCCTCGTCCGGCACCCGGCGCGCGCCGGGGACGAGGTCGAGTGGGACCCGAAGCGGGGGTACGTCGACGGGGCGGGCCTGGTCGGCTGTGACGCCGTCGTCCATCTCGCCGGTGCCGGGGTCGGCGACCACCGCTGGACGGAGGAGTACAAGCGGGAGATCCGGGACAGCCGGGTGCTGGGCACGGCGGCGATCGCCGAGACGGTGGCCTCCCTCGGCGTACCGCCGAAGGTGCTGCTCTGCGGGTCGGCCATCGGCTACTACGGCGACACCGGGGACCGCGCGGTCGACGAGAGCGCACCGCACGGCACGGGCTTCCTGCCGTCCGTCTGCGTGGACTGGGAGGCTGCCGCGGCTCCGGCGGAGGCGGCAGGCATCCGGACGGTCCACGCGCGCACGGGCCTGGTCGTCGCCCGGGAGGGCGGGGCCTGGGGGCGGTTGTTCCCGCTGTTCCGGGCGGGACTCGGCGGGCGGCTCGGCAGCGGGCGCCAGTACTGGAGCTTCATCGCGCTGCACGACCACATCGCGGCCCTGCGGCACCTCCTCGACACGGAGTCGCTGTCCGGACCGGTGAACCTGACCGGCCCCGGCCCCGTGACCAACGCCGAGGTGACAGCCGCGATGGGGCGTGTGCTGCACCGTCCGACGCTGTTCTCCGTCCCGGCACCCGCGCTCCGGATCGCCCTCGGGGACTTCGCGGAGGACGTGCTGGGCAGCCAACGGGTACTGCCCGCACGGCTGCTGGACTCGGGGTTCACCTTCGCCTTCCCCGGCATCGACGGCGCCATTCGCGCGGCGCTGCACTGACCACACGCGGTCGAATCACACGAATGTGCGACCCCGTGCAACGGTGCCCCGGGCCGCGCGCGACTGTGCCCGCACCGGGCCCCTCCTAGCCTCGTGGCGAACTCGGGCATTCCGGGGGCCTGTTGGGGGCAAGAGCCTCCCAGCAGTCGCGCCGACTCGGGGAGGGGCACGTGCTCAGCACGGCACACCACGCGGACGTCGTCATCATCGGAGCCGGGATCGCCGGCCTGTCAGCAGCCCATCAATTGACCAGTGCAGGGGTCAGCGTCAGCGTCCTGGAGGCCGGCCCACGCGTCGGCGGCCGGATGACCACCGAGGAGGTGGACGGGTTCCGGCTCGACCACATCGGCCCGCTCCTCAGCACCTCGTATCCGGAACTGCGCGCAGCGCCCGGCCTCGAAGGGCTCCTGCGGAACTTCGCTCCGGGGGTCCTCGTCCACAGCGAGGGCCGCCAGTACCGGACCGGGGTTGCGCGCCAGGTACGGAGCGCACGGGGCGCATTCAAGGCGGCGCGCGCCCTGGCGAGCGCCCCCCGCCCACCGATGGGCGGGCCGATCGACCAGGCCAGGCTCGGCGCGGCCCTCGCCCGGCTCGCGACCACCCCCGCCACCCGCATCCTGGCCCGGCCGGAGCGGACCGCGCTCGCCGCCCTGTCCACCCGCGGCCTGCCCTCCCGTACGGTCAACGGCTTCCTGCGCCCGCTGCTCGCCGCACTGCTCAGTGACCCCGGGCTCACCACATCGAGCCGGTGCGCCGACCTCGCCCTGCGCAGCTACGCGCGCGGCCGGCTGTGCGTACCGTCCGGCGGCTCGGCCACGCTGCCCGAGCTGCTGGCGGCGGCCCTGCCGCCCGGCACCGTGCGGACCGGCGTCCATGTCACCGCCGCCGACATCACCTCCGTACGCACGAAGGAACATGGCGAACTGGGCTGCCGTTCCCTGCTGCTGGCCACCGGCGCGAGCGCCGCCGCCGAGCTGCTGCCCGGTCTGCGTGTGCCGCCCTTCCATCCGGTGACGGTCCTGCACCACACCGCCCCCGCTCCCCCGCCGACCGGTGCCTCGCTGCTGCTGGACGCCGACCGCTCGGGCCCGGTGGCCCACACCTGCGTGATGAGCGAGGTCGACCCCTCGCGCGTCCCGCCCGGCCGGACCCTGATCACGTCGACGGTGCTCGGCACCCCGCCACCCGATCTCGACCGCTCGGTCCGCACCCATCTCGCCGCGCTGTACGGCACCCCGACGGACGACTGGGAACTGCTGGCCGCCCACCACGACCCGGAGGCGGTCCCCGCCATGCCGCCCCCGCACGACCTGCGCCGCCCGGTCAGACTGCTCGACGGGCTGTACGTGTGCGGCGACCACCGGGACACGAGCTCGGTGCAGGGCGCCCTGTTCTCGGGCCGCCGCGCGGCGCACGCCATCCTCGGCGATCTGGGCATCCGGCCCGGCCACCTGGAGTCCGAACTGCGCGAAGCGGCCTGAGTCCGCCCGCGCACATCCTGCCCCGGTCCAGCCGACCCCAACCTCCAACTCCCCTTACAGATCGGATCTCTCACCCCACCTCCCGTTTTCGAGAATGGTTTACACCACTCCCGCAAACACCCTTGTCGTGTGCCACGTCTACCGCTACGGTCCTGGCGAAACCGGACTTCAGGAGACCGTAGTGCGCCGAGCCATGCCCGTCCTGCCGCTCCTTATAGCTCTAGTCATCGGATCTATCACTCCCGTCGCGGTGGCGAACGAGCCTCCGGACGAACCCGCATCGAGCGCAGGCACCACAACGGCCGCACCGGGGCCGCCCGTTGTTCCCAGACCGACCCGGTGGACCGAACAGGGCGGCCGCACACAGCTGTCGGCGGGGACCCGCATCCTGGTGGACCCCCGGTCCCGCTCCACGACCGCACTCCCTTCCGGGCAGGCCGAACTCCCGGGCCCCGCACGGCAGTCCGTGCAGGACCTGGCCAAGCAGCTGCGTACCGAGGTGGCCCAGGTCAGCGGGGTCACCCCGGCCGTCAGCAGCGACATCCGGCACCCTCGGGCCGGCGACATCGTGCTGACGCTCACCGAGCACGGGGCACTGGGCGCGGAGGGCTACCGGTTCGAGAGCACGGACGCCGTCCGCATCGAAGCCGCCTCCACCCACGGCCTGTTCTACGGGACGCGCACGCTCCTGCAGCTGCTGCGCACCGCCCCCGATCACCTCACCGTGCCGAAGGCCGTCTCCACCGACCGTCCCGCCCAGCCGGTCCGGATGACCATGCTCGACGCGGGCCGCAAGTACTGGCAGCCGCAGTACCTGGAGAAGCTGGTCCGCCGGATGGCCGACCAGAAGCTCAACACCCTCTTCCTGCAGTTCTCCGACTCCGAGGGCTTCCGTCTCTTCAGCCCGGAGTTCCCCGGACTCGCGGACCCCGCACACAGCTACGACCGCGCCGACATCGAGCGGCTCAAGCGTGTCGCCGCCCGCTATCACGTGCAGGTGATGCCCGGTATCGACGTGCCCGGACATGCGACCGTGATCACCGACGCCTTCAAAATCGGCTTCGGTGACGGCCCCGAACCGTGCACCCAGGCACACACCCACTCGCACCTCACGCCGAACTGGATGGTCGACCTCACCAGCGAGAAGGCGGTCGCGACGACCCGCCGGATCGTCGACGAGTTCGCCGGCTGGTTCGACGCCCCACTGTTCAGCATCGGCGCCGACGAGTTGCCCGGCCAGCTCGCCAACTGCCCACGCGTCAAGAACCATCTCGCCGCCGATCCGGACACCAGCACCCTCGGTGACCTGCTGAACGGCTACATCAACACCCTCGACGACGTCGTCGCCGAGCACGGCAAGCGCACCGCGATCTACAACGGCTCCGAGCACCTCGCCGCACCCCAGCAGCAGGTACACGCGCCGGTGGTGTTCCTGACCTGGGAGGGGACCGGCACCGAGCCCGTCATCCCCGGCCACGACGAGATCGCCATCGGCCCGTTCTACGAGACGCCGAACAACTATCACCACTCGTACCCCGACGAGACGTGGATGTACGACTCCTGGGTGCCCAGTACCGCACCGGATCTCCTCGGATCCGGTCTGATGAACTGGGCGGACTACAACTTCTGGGCCGAAGACGGCTACTTCGAGCAGCAGATGGCCACCGCGCGCGCGATCATCGCGGACCGCTCCTGGAACGCCTCCGCCACCCCGGACACCGTGCAGGACTTCCGGACACTGGTCGCCCGGCTCGGTGACCCGCCCGGCCTGCGGCCCGACCCGGTGGCACCCCGGGTCGACGACGGCCGGCCGAGCCACCACTGGACCTTCGACCAGGCCTCCTACCCGAGCGGCTGGACGTGGGCCGGCAGCCCCGGCAACACGATCTTCGCCGAGGACACCGCGGGGAACCTGCCGGGCACCTCGTACATCATCAACAACCCCACTCCGGTCCCGGACGGAGTGCGCGGCCAGGCCTGGCGCTTCGACAGCGACCGCGACGGGGTGGGATTCGGCGGCCTCGACCTGACCGAGCCGTGGACCGTCTCCGGCTGGGTCAGGACGACGGGCAGGACCAGTGACCAGGTGCTGCTCAGTTCGAAGGCCGGCGCGCTCAAACTCCAGCAGTGGGGCACCGGCAAGGTCGGCTTCACCCGCTACGGAGCGGCCGACCACAGCTTCGACTACACCCTGCCGCTGAACCAGTGGGTCCAGCTGACCTGGGTCACCGAGCCGGGCCGCACCACCCTGTATGCGAACGGCGAGCGCGTCGGCACGGTCGACGCGTCCATTCCGCTCCCGCTGCGCTCGATCGGCACCGAGAAGGCCGGGCTGCGCGGAGATCTCGACGAAGTCACGACCTGGGACGAGGCGTTGAGCCCCGAGCAGGTCCGGGCCGACTACGCGCACTACGACCGCTGACCCGAAGGGAACCCGCAGTGACCCGCACCCACACCCATGCCCGTACCCGTACCCGTACCAGACTCGTCGGAGCGACGGCTCTGGCGGCCCTCGCCGGCTTCCTGACCACCCCGGCCTCCGCCGCGCCCGAACCCCCGTCGAAGGACTACGAGCCGACGGTGGAGTCCCTCAACAGCCACCCCACGCCGACGTGGTTCAACGACGACAAGTTCGGCATCTTCATCCACTGGGGCGCCTATTCGGTGCCCGCCTGGGGCCCGCGCGGCAGCTACGCCGAGTGGTACTGGAACTACATGAACAGCAAGGGCAGCGCCACCAACACCCACCAGAAGGACACCTACGGCACGGCCGCGAACTACGACGACTTCATCGGCCAGTGGAAGGCCGAGAAGTACGACCCGGACGCCTGGGTGAAGCTGTTCAAGGATGCCGGTGCCAAATACTTCGTGCTGACCTCCAAGCACCATGAAGGCGTCGCACTGTTCGACAGCAAGGTCAGCGGCCGCGACACCGTGGACCTCGGCCCGAAGCGCGACCTGGCGGGCGACCTGTTCAAGGCGGCGCGCAAGGACACCGAGGGCGGGCAGCTGAAGGCGGGCTTCTACTACTCGCTGTACGAGTGGTACAACCCGTCGTACACCGGCAAACCGGTCCGCAACCCGTACACCGGCGCCGAAGTCCCGTACACCGGCGCCCCGTCGGTCCAGGACTACGTCGGCGACTACATGGTCCCGCAGATGAACGAGCTGGTCGATCAGTACGATCCCGACATCATCTGGTGCGACGGGCAGTGGGACAAACCCGCGTCGTACTGGAAGACCGCGCCCGTCATCGCCGACTACTACAACCGCGCGAAGAACCGGGCGCACCCGAAGGAAGTCGCGGTCGCCAACCGCTGCAAGATCGAGACCGGTGCGCTGGACAGCAAGGAACTCGACTTCCAGACACCCGAGTACACGGTCAAGCCGGACATCGACCCGAACAAGTGGGAGGCGAGCCGGGGCATCGCGCACTCCTACGGCTACAACCAGAACGAGCCCGAGGAGGACCACCTCACCTCGGACCAGCTGATCGACTCGCTCACCGACATCGTCAGCAAGAACGGCAATCTGCTGCTCGACATCGGCCCGCGCGCCGACGGCACCATCCCCGAGATCCAGCAGCAGCGGCTGCTCGACATCGGAGCCTGGCTGAAGATCAACGGTGAGGCGATCTACGGGACGACCTACTGGCACCACGCCGAGGAACCGACCGGGGACGACAAGGTCCGCTACACGGTGAAAAACGGCACGCTGTACGCGACCGCGCTGGAGTGGCCCGGCACCGAACTCACCCTCGGCGCCGACACGCCCGTCACCGCCGACTCCCGTATCACTCTGCTCGGTTCGGACGGCAGCGCACTGCCCTGGCACAAGGACTCCGCAGGCCGCGTGATCGTCGAGACGCCGAAGCAGGGGGCGTCGGCCACCAGGAGCACGAGCGCGTACGTCTTCAAGGTCACCACCCCGGGCGTGAACACCCTCGTCCGCACGAGGACCGAACTGCCGAAGGAGCTCAACCCCGGACGCGCCGCCGACGGCACCCTGACCCTCACCAACACCGCCCGCACGCACGCACCCGGGACCGGGATCGGGCTGTCCGGACCCGAGGGCTGGACCGTCACCCCGGCGGCCACCCGCGTGAACCCGCTGTCGCCGGGCGCCGACGCGAAGGTCCCGTTCACCGTGACGCCGCCCGCTTCCGCGGCCCCCGGTAGGTACACACTGAACATCACCCTGCGCCACGGCCCTCTCACGACCACCACGGCGGTCAAGGTCACGGTGGCCCCGGAGAACCTCGCGCGGAACAAGCCGGCCACCCAGAAGAGCACCGCGTGGGACGCCCCTGCCTCCCGCGCCGTCGACGGGAACACCGACGGTTCCTTCGGGTCGGGCTCGGTGACCCACACCGCGGAGCCCTCGTCGCAGGCGTGGTGGCAGGTCGACCTGGGCGCCTCGAAGTCACTGTCCGCAGTCGACATCTGGAACCGCACCGACTGCTGCTCCGACCGGCTGAAGGACTTCTGGGTCATGACCTCGGACACCCCGATCACGGCCGACGGACTCGATGAGGCACGGACCGCACCCGGTGTGACGGCGGTCCATGTCACCGGCCAGGCCGGACGGCCGTCCAACGTGCAGCTCCCGGCGGGCACCTCCGGCAGGTACGTCCGCGTGCAACTGACCTCCGGCACCAACCCGCTGTCGCTGGCGGAGGTCGAGGTGCGCGGGCACTGAGAGAGCCCCGCCGAAACGGGTGATGGCCCGGACCGATCGCTCCCGGTCCGGGCCATCACCCGTTCCGTCGCGCGCAGGAGCCACGTCGAAGCGTCATCCGCGGTCCCGCGGGAGGGATCACCCGAGGGCCGCGACCCGGTCCCGGTATCCGCGTACCGCAGCCGCGTCCCGGTACGGCTCGAGGCGGCGCTCGAAGTCCCGTACGTACTCCGTCGCCCGAACCGACCGCATCTCCGCCGCCTGCTGGGCCGCCTCCGCGCCGAGCAGACACGCCTGGTCGAGCTCACCGAGCCCGAGCCGGGCGGACGCCAGCACCACCCGGCAGAACAGCCTGCTCCGGGCGTACCCCGGGGCGCGCAGCTGCAGCGAACGCTCCGCATGCTGGGCGGCGGCCCGGTACTGCTGCAGATCGCGGTGGCAGTGCCCGAACTCGTCGGCGAGCTGCGCCTCGTCGAAGTAGCGCGCCCAGTACGGTACGTCGTCCCCGGGCCGGGCGCTCTCCAGCGCGCGTTCCGCCCGCGCCAGCGAGGCCGCGCAGATCCTGGCCTCGCCGAGCACGCCGTGCCCGCGCGCC
The DNA here is from genome assembly GCF_042802415.1 of Streptomyces sp. NPDC057486. Taxonomy (NCBI): domain Bacteria; kingdom Bacillati; phylum Actinomycetota; class Actinomycetes; order Kitasatosporales; family Streptomycetaceae; genus Streptomyces; species Streptomyces sp. NPDC057486. Next base: position 19,660 of record NZ_JBHVEE010000147.1, read on the forward strand.
TCGACGGCGTGCAGCAGGGCCAGCACGACGGGCGGCGCCGACGAGCCGATGCCCTGCTGCGCGACGCGCGCCAGCTGGACGGCTTCCCTGCCGTGCCCGAGATAGACCGCCTGCCGGCTCATGGTGATCAACACGTAACTGCCGTACGCCCGGTCCCCCGCCGCCTGCGCGAGCCGCAGCGCCTGGACGAAGTAGCGCTGGGCGAGACCGTGCGCCGCGATGTCGTACGAGGTCCAGCCCGCCAGCCGGGTCAGATCGGCGGCGGCCGAGAAGAGCCGCCGTCCGGTGGCCTCCCCGTACGTCCCACGGAGCATCGGCTCGGCCTCGTGCTCCAGGTAGCGGACGAGGGCCTGGCGGGCGTGGCCACCGCCGTAGGCGTTGTCGAGGGTGCGGAAGAGCTCGCCGACGGAACGCAGGGCGGCGACATCGCCGCTGCTGACCTTCTGGCCGGATCCGCGGTCGGACTGCCGCTGCCTGGGGACGCCGGGGGCACCGGTTGCCGGCGGCGCGAGATGCACCGGAGTCCCGGCGGGGGCGGAGGACGACGCGGCCGGCCCGGAGGGCCTGGCGGCGCCGTACCGGCCCCCGGGCCCGCTCGCCCCGTGCGATCCATGCGCCCCCGCGTGGGCCGTGGCGTGCGAACCACGGGACCCGTTGGCCCCCGCCGGCCCGCGCTGCGCACCGAGCACCGGCGCCACCTGGGTCCGGCCGCCCCCGCCGGGGGCAGCCGTCTCGCTCCCCCGCCCCACCCACTCGTCGGCCCGTCCGATCAGCCAGTCCCGGCTGGGCACCACGAGCCCGGCCGGGGTGAAGGCGATCTTGCGCAGCTCCGCATGGCTGCCCGAGTCCTTCCGCCACAGGCCGCTGACGATGTCCACCGCCTCGGCCGGAGTGGCGGCGAACTCCAGACCGGCGTAGACGGGCGCACACGCGTCGAGGCCCAGATCCTGCGCGGAGAGCCGGCGCCCGAGCCGCCGGGTGAAGACCTCGGCGATCAGTGCGGGGGTGGTCCCGCGCGGTTGCTGGCCGCGCAGCCAGCGAGTCACGGAGGTCTTGTCGTAGCGCAGATCCAGGCCGTGTTCGAGGCCGAGCTGGTCCACCCGGCGGGCGAGACCGGCGTTCGAGAATCCGGCTTCGGTGATGAGCGAGGCGAGCTGGCGGTTGGGGGTGCGCTGCGGAGGTCGTTCCGACATCAGCTGTACGGTCTCCTGCCTTCGGGGCCGGGCGGGCGGCCCTTATGGAACGGCGCGAATTTAGCGGGCCCTACGGCGGCCGCAGTCTCCTTCGCTTCACATTCATCCGATCGTGTGAGGATTGGGGGTGGCACTGACGGGAACAACCTGCCGGGCCACCGCTCCCGGGGCGGCCGTACAGTGGCCCGGGGCGCGAATCAGTGCATGGTGACGTGGTTCCGGGGCACCCCCCGGCTCCCGGTACCGCAAGTAGGAAGGCATCTCCGTGAGTGAGCTTCGGTTCGTCCGGCTGGGATTCGGCGAGGAAGCTGTCGACTACCAGGAGGCCTGGCAGAAGCAGCGCGAGGTGCACGCGGCCCGGTTCGAGGACACGGTTCCCGACACCTGTCTGCTGCTGGAACACCCGCCCGTCTACACGGCGGGACGCCGTACGACCGACAGTGAGCGCCCCCTGGACGGCACTCCGGTCGTCGACGTGGACCGCGGCGGAAAGATCACCTGGCACGGCCCCGGGCAGCTCGTCGGCTACCCGATCCAGAAGCTGCCGCGCCCGGTGGACGTCGTGGCGCATGTCCGGAGGCTTGAGGACGCGCTGATCCGTACGGCTGCCGAGTTCGGTCTGGAGACCAGCCGGGTCGAGGGCCGCAGCGGAGTCTGGGTGCTGGGCGACCCGGTCGAGGAGCGTCCGTCGCTCGGCGGCCTCTCCCTCGACTTCGACCCGCGGCTGCACGACGAGGAGTTCGACCCGCGGCTGAACGGCCCCGAGTACGCCCCGTCCAACGCCGGTCAGCGGCGCGAGGACCGCAAGCTGGCGGCGATCGGCATCCGGGTCGCCAAGGGTGTGACCATGCACGGCTTCGCGCTGAACGTGAACCCGGACAACACCTGGTTCGACCGGATCGTGCCGTGCGGCATCCGCGACGCGGGCGTCACCTCGCTCGCGTACGAGCTGGGCCGCGACGTCACGGTCGCCGAGGTGCTCCCGGTGGTCGAGAAGCACCTGACGGACGTCCTGGAGAACGCGGAGCTCGCCCCGCGGGAGATCGACCGGGCCTCGGCCTGACCCGGAGCCCCGGGAATGGCCCGGACCACCCCCTGGTTGCCCAGGGGCAAGGGCCACACCCCAACCGCACAAATAGCGGGCGTACCCTGGTGTTCGCCGAAGAATCGAAGTCGTAGGGAGCCGGACGTGTCCGCTGTCGCACCCGACGGGCGCAAGATGTTGCGCCTGGAGGTCCGGAACAGCCAGACCCCCATCGAGCGCAAGCCCGAGTGGATCAAAACCCGGGCGAAGATGGGCCCCGAGTACAACCAGCTGCAGAAGCTCGTGAAGAGCGAGGGTCTGCACACGGTGTGCCAGGAGGCCGGCTGCCCGAACATCTTCGAGTGCTGGGAGGACCGGGAGGCCACGTTCCTCATCGGTGGTGACCAGTGCACCCGGCGCTGTGACTTCTGTCAGATCGACACGGGCAAGCCGCAGGCGCTGGACCGGGACGAGCCCCGCCGCGTGGGCGAGTCGGTCGTCACGATGGACCTGAACTACGCCACGATCACCGGCGTCGCCCGCGACGACCTGGAGGACGGCGGAGCCTGGCTGTACGCGGAGACCGTGCGCCAGATCCACGCACTGACGGCGGAGCGCGAGGCCGGTGCCACCAAGGTCGAGCTGCTGATCCCCGACTTCAACGCGGAGCCCGAGCAGCTGGCCGAGGTCTTCTCCTCGCGCCCCGAGGTGCTCGCGCACAACGTCGAGACGGTGCCGCGGATCTTCAAGCGGATCCGCCCCGGTTTCCGTTACGAGCGTTCCCTGGAGGTCATCACGCGGGCCCGCGAGGCCGGGCTGGTGACCAAGTCGAACCTCATCCTCGGCATGGGCGAGACCCGCGAGGAAGTGAGCGAGGCTCTCCAGGACCTCTACGACGCCGGTTGCGAGCTCATCACGATCACGCAGTACCTGCGGCCCTCCGTGCGCCACCACCCGGTCGAGCGCTGGGTGAAGCCGCACGAGTTCGTGGAGCTGAAGGAGGAGGCCGACGAGATCGGCTACTCCGGTGTGATGTCCGGGCCGCTGGTCCGTTCCTCGTACCGGGCCGGACGGCTCTTCCAGCAGGCGATCGAGCGGCGCGGCGTTGCCACGGCCGCACCCACTGCCTGAACCCGGGCTGTGTGAATCCGGGCACAAGAAGCTACTGAGCGGTACTGGCTGAATCGACGCGGCCCATACGCTCCCCGCAGGTCGGGGACGCGTATGGGCCGCGTCGGCGTGCGCGGCGCTCATATCAAGGTTTCATTGGTGTTTGACCGAAAGGTCATGCGCTGGTAACACCGAGCAGTGACTCTGGATACACGCAGCGCAGTGGTTCTCACGGCTGCTGCCGCCACTGCTCACCGTCTCCAGCCCGCGCAAGCAACTCCTGTAACCCACTCACTCCGCGCATCCGTTCCGAGGGGACTTCCACAATGCAGGCCGTGCCGGTACGCGCCACCGCCATTCCGTCCGTCACCGATACTCTCCGCGCCGTCGAGTCGCTGCTGCTGAGCAGCGGCCAGCGCACCGCCCGCCGCAACGCCTGGACGGCCGTCCTCGAGGACCGCCGCCGCGCCAAGGACCGGGTCGAGACCGAGTACGTACTGGAGGCCGTGGCCGACCACCGCTCCTAGGCCACGTAAACTTCAGTACATGGCGAGGAAGGCAAACACTGACGGCGCGGACAGCGCCGAGAACGCGGGGCGGCTCAAGCAGATCGCCCTGACCTACAAGATGACCCGGCGGACCGACCCCAAGATCGGTCTTGTCGTCGCGGGTGTGGGAATCGTCACCTTCGGTGTCCTCCTCGCCATCGGCTTCTTGATCGATCACCCGATCTACCTGGGCATCCTGGGCTTCGTGCTGGCCCTCCTCGCGATGGCGATCGTCTTCGGGCGGCGTGCCGAGCGAGCGGCCTTCGGGCAGATGGAGGGACAGCCGGGCGCTGCGGCGGCTGTGCTGGACCGCGTGGGCCGCGGCTGGACCACGACTCCGGCGGTAGCGATGAACCGCAGCCAGGACGTCGTCCACCGGGCCGTCGGCAAGGCGGGCATCGTGCTGGTGGGCGAGGGCAACCCGAACCGGGTCAAGCTCCTGCTGGCGGCCGAGAAGAAGAAGATGGCCCGCATCCTCGTGGACGTACCCGTGCACGACATCATCGTCGGCAACGACGAGGGCCAGGTGCCGCTGAAGAAGGTCCGCGCCAAGATGCTGAAGATGCCGCGGGTCCTGACCGGCCCGCAGGTGACGGCGGCCAACGACCGGCTGCGGGCGATGGGCGACCTGATGAGCAACATGCCGCTGCCGAAGGGCCCCATGCCGAAGGGCATGCGGATGCCGCGCGGCGGCAAGATGCGCTGACGCCACACACTCGACGCACAAGAGGGCGGGCTGCGAACCACTGAGGTTGGCCGCCCCCCCACGACCCCTCTCCCCCCCGCCCGGCCCGGTGGCATAAGCCC
>NZ_JBHVEE010000148.1:0-24327 GCF_042802415.1 Streptomyces sp. NPDC057486
CCCCTCACCCGTGTTCGCCTCGGGGCTGTGACCGCTCACGGTGTTTCCGGTGCCGTGACCGGCCGATCACGTACGTCCTTCCCGAGGACGATTCTCCGGCCTGCGATGCACCGCACCGAACCCGCAGGCCGATCCACGAAGATCGACCGGACAGGACCTGAGCGCCGGACGGGCCGCGGCCGTTCGACGGGCTTGTGAAATCAAGCCCGCCGAAGGATCCCCCGCATGCCCTTGACACTGTGGAGCTCCAGGGCACGGCGCAGGCGCAGGCCGCGCGCCATGTCTCAGCTCTGCTGCCGGGACGGCCACCGCGGCCAACCGCCCCACCGCGCAGCCCACCTGCCGGTGAAGGCCGACCGGCGTTCCGAGAGCGCGTCCATCACCCGAATGGCCGAGCGTGGTGCCACGACCGCCCGGATCCGGGTGAAGCGGTCGGCGGAGATCCGCAGGCTGTTCCGCACCGTCTCCACGTCCTCGGCGAACCCGGCGTCCGTCCGGGGCTGCGGCGCGTAGAGCACCTGCTCCACCGCCCCCGCCACCCGGTGCACCGCGGCCGCCGCCTCCGTGTCGAGCCGCCCCAGCCGGACCACCCGGGCCGCCGTCTTCCGCGGGGTCTGTGAGTCGTCCGGCTCGATGCCGTGGTCCCACGCGGTGTCGATGATCTCCAGCCAGGCCGCCAGCGTTCTGGCCGCCACATCGGCAGGCGTGCGCCCGGTGGACGACGCCAGCCTCCGCCTACGCACCCGTACCCGCCACAGCATCGGCAGCAACGGCAGCGTGACGACCACCAGCGCGGCCGAAGCCGCCCAGACAACGGTGCTCGTCGGGGTCCCCGAGTCCGTCGGCCCTCCCGCGGCCGGCGCCACCTCGTTGCCGCACTCGCCCATCCTGCGCTGCTGCTGCGGGCAGCTCTCCGAGGCGGACGGTACGGCGGACGGCGCCGCCGAGGCGCCCCGCTCGGGCTGGCTCGGGTCGGTCGCGCCGCCCGCCGGGGCGTCCGGCTGGGTATAGCCGGGCGCGCTGCCACGCGTCGGGGTCGGCTCGAACCGGGTCCATCCGACGCCCTCGAAATACAGCTCGGGCCAGGCGTGCGCATCGCGCAGCCCCACCGACACCGCACCGTTCGACTGCACGGTGCCGGGAGTGAAGCCCACCGCGACGCGGGCCGGAATGCCCAGCGTCCGCGCCATCGCGGCCATCGTGAACGAGAAGTGGACGCAGAAGCCCCTCTTGTCCTTGAGGAACCGGCCGATCGCGGCCGAGCCGGTGCCGGAGGTCACTGTGGTGTCGTAGCTGAAGCCGCCCTCCGAGGCGAAGTAGTTCTGCAGCTTCACCGCTCGCTCGTAGTCGTTGGCGGCGTCCTTCGTCACCCGGTCCGCCGTCTTCTTGACCACCTCCGGCAGCGAGCCCGGCACCTTGGTGTACTCCCGCAGCACTTCGGAGGGCGCGTCGGGAGCCGCGGCGAGCTGGTCCGCCGTCGGCTGCACGACCAGGCTCGACACCTCGTACCGCGCGCCGCTGGTCGTCTGGCCGCGGTCGCCGACGAGGGTGCGCCCCGCGGGTTCGTACCGCCAGCGCCCGCCGATCCTGACCTCGGTCGCGGGGTAGGGGAGTGGCAGATAGGTCTGCTGGTAGGACTGGGAGGAGGAGATGTTCGACCGGATCTCCGTGACAGCGACATCCGGACTCAGCCCGTCCGGCCCCGGGATCCGCTTCGGCACATCCTTCAGGCTGCGCCGGGAGGCCCGCCACTCACTCCCGTTGAACTGGTCCAGGGCAATAATCCGCAGATAGAAGTCCTGAGGGTTCCGGGAATTGGTGCGATAGGACATCACCTCCCGGTTCTCCGGCTGGTTCAGATTGTTCTGCAGCGAGACCAGCGGGTTCACCGCGGAGATCGTGCCGCCGCCACCGCCCTTGCCGTTCCCGCTGCCGGTCCCCGCGAGGAGCCCGCCGTCGAGAGCGGGCAGGGCCGCCGGTACGGCCAGTGCGATGCCCAGTGCCAGCGCACCGATCCGCCGCCCGGTGCGGATCGGTGCGAGCGCCCGGCCGCCCGACACGTCGAGACCGGCCGCCCCACCGCTCGGTGACCGTCCCGCACCGCCGAAGACCCGCCCCCACTGGGAGATCCGGTCCCGGCCCTCGGCCAGCAGGAGCAGCAGATAGCCGCAGGCGGCGAGCAGGAACCAGAGCCAGCCCGCGCCGCCGCCGCCGGACAGTCCCGCGGCGACCGAGTAGAGCGCCAGGAGCGGCAGCCCGGCCGGGGCCGCGCTGCGAAACGTCACCGCGAGGGTGTCCACGGCCAGACCGATCAGCAGTACACCGCCGACCAGCATCAGCCGGATGCCCGCCGTCGCGGGCGCCGGGATGGCGTACTGCCCCACGTCGTCCGCGCCCGCCCGCAGCAGGTCCGCCAGGTGCCGTACGGCCTCGGGGCCCGGCAGGAAGCCGACCACCGCCTGCTCCCGTGCGAACACCGCGGTCAGCAGCACCAGGGTGACCAGGAACTGTGCCGTGACGATCAGCAGCCGTGGCAGCGGCACCCTGCGGGCGAGCGCGCCCACCCCGCTCTGGATCGCCAGCAGGGCCGCGGCCTGCAGGATCCATGCGGCCGGGTCGACCAGCGGCAGCATCGAACCCGCCGCCAACAGCGTCGCCGCAAAGGCGCACAGCGCCAGCCGACCGCGACCGCTCATGACCGTCCCCTCATGACCATCCACCGGTGAAACCTGTCGTGCCGCCCGACAGCGCGGACTGCGTCACGGAGCTCTGCTGTCCCGCCTGCTGCCACAGCCGGGCCAGATCCGCCCCCGGCCCCACCGCGACCGCCGTCCAGCCCGACTCGCGCAGCAGTCGCAGGCGCTCCTCGGATGCCGCGAGCGCCGCGTCGGACGCGTTGCCGTGCATCCAGGCGGCACTGTCCAGGACGAATGCGACGGCGCCGCCGCTGCGCTGCCGCATCCGGGCGGCCACCGCCGTCTGCTCGTCGTCCAGATCGCCGAGGAACGCGACCAGCAGCCCTTCGTTACCGCTGCGCAGTACGTCGTACGCGCGCGACAGACCGCCTCCGTCGGAGTGGTCGACCACCGCGAGGGTGTCCATCATCAGTCCCGCGGAGTCGGCGGACTCCTGGGTCGATCCGGCGAAGCCACCCTCACCCTGGCCCGGCACCGAACTGCCGTCGTCGGTCAGCAGCCGCACCGCGAAGCCCCGCTCCAGCATGTGCACCAGCGCGGACGCCGCCCCCGACACCGCCCACTCGAAGGGCGAGTCGGGTCCCGTCCCCTGATAGGCGATCCGCCGGGTGTCCAGCAGCACCGTGCACCTGGCCCGCTGGGGCTGCTCCTCGCGGCGCACCATCAGCTCGCCGTAGCGCGCGGTGGAGCGCCAATGGACCCGGCGCAGGTCGTCGCCGTGCCGGTAGCCGCGCGGAATCACGTCGTCCTCACCGGCCAGGGCGAGTGAGCGCTGCCGCCCCTCGCCGTACCCGGACGCCTCGCCCGACAGACGTACCGGCGGCAGCGGCTGGGTCCGCGGGACGACGACCAGGGTGTCGTACGCACTGAACGACCGGGTCAGCTCGCACATCCCGAACGGATCGCTCAGCCGCAGCTGCAGCGGCCCGAGCGGGTACCGCCCGCGCAGATCCGACCGGACCCGGTAGGACACCTCGCGCCGGCCGCCCGCCTCCACCCGGTCCAGGACGAACCGGGGGCGCGGCCCGAGCACATAGGGCACCCGGTCCTGCAGCATCAGCAGCCCGGTGGGCAGCCGGGACACGTTCTCCATCCGCAGATGCACCCGTGCCTCGGTGCCCGCGGGCACCCGGGACGGGGAGAGCCGTCGGGTGCCCGCGACCCGGTAGCGGGTGCGGAGGAGCACCGTCATACAGACCAGCGGAAGCACGCTGAGCAGCAGCCCGACCCGCAGCAGATCACCTTGGCCGAGCACATACGCGCAGATCGCGGCCGCGATTCCGGCAGCGAGGAAGGACCGCCCACGCGTGGTCAGCCCGCCCAGCGCGGCCCGCAGACCGCCTTTGCCCTCGCCGTCCTCCATCGAGGCGGACCCCCCGGCCGTCATCATGCCCGCCGTGCGCCGGGCGGCTGCTGCCGGCCGTACACCGGCCGGCCCGGTTGGTGCTGCGGCGCCGGGACCGACGTACCGCCGGCCGCGGTCGGCACCGGCGTCTGCTGGAGGATCTCCAGCACGACCTGCTCCGCGGTGCGGCGGTTCAACTGGGCCTGCGCGGTGGGCAGCAACCGGTGCGCGAGCACCGGGACGGCCAGCGCCTGCACATCGTCCGGCAGACAGTAGTCCCGCCCGGTCAGCGCCGCGGACGCCTTGGCGGCTCGCAGCAGATGCAGGGTGGCGCGCGGCGAGGCACCGAGTCTGAGATCCGGGTGGCTGCGGGTGGCGCCGACCAACTCCACCGCGTACCGCCGCACCGATTCGGCCACATGGACCGTCCGCACGGCTTCGATCAGCTTCACGACGTCGTGGGCGTGCGCCACCGGCTGCAGATCGTCGAGCGGTGAGATGCCGCCGTGCACGTCGAGCATCTGCAGTTCGGCCTCCGCACTGGGGTAGCCGATCGACACCCGGGCCATGAACCGGTCGCGCTGGGCCTCGGGCAGCGGATAGGTGCCCTCCATCTCGACCGGGTTCTGGGTGGCCACCACCATGAACGGGTCCGGCAGTTCGTAACTGTGCCCGTCGATGGTGACCTGGCGCTCCTCCATCGACTCCAGCAGAGCGGACTGGGTCTTCGGCGAGGCGCGGTTGATCTCGTCGCCGATCACGATCTGGGCGAAGATCGCGCCCGGCTTGAATTCGAAGTCGCGCCGCTGCTGGTCGAAGATCGACACGCCGGTGATGTCCGAAGGCAGCAGGTCCGGCGTGAACTGGATGCGCCGCACCGAGCAGTCGATCGACCGCGCGAGCGCCTTGGCCAGCATCGTCTTGCCGACCCCGGGGACGTCCTCGATGAGGAGATGCCCCTCCGCGAGCAGCACGGTCAGCGAAAGCCGTACGACCTCAGGCTTGCCTTCGATCACACTCTCCACCGACCTGCGCACCCGCTCCGCTGTGGCGGTCAGATCTGTGAGGCTCGCTCGATCGTCATAGGTCGTCACCCGGCCCTCCTCGGCCCTGTCCCGCGCTCTCAAGGAGCAGGGGGTACCCCATTCACGGGCCGATGCGCTGTAGTTGGCCCGGCCCACCCCGATGTACGGACACCCTCCGGACAGGTCCGTCGGGTGTCACACCCGCATTCTTGTTGCCGTTACCGCTTCGTGTCACTCGCCTGTGGACAAGTGGATGCGAAATGTCAGGGTCCAGGCCATTTTCGGTACCCGCCGGACGTGCAACCAGGGTCAGGCGACGGGAAGGATCTCGCGGAGCAAGCCGCTGGTCACGTCGAAGACGAAGCCGCGGACGTCGTCCGTGTGCAGCAGGAACGGCGAGGTGCGGACGCGCTGCATGGACTGCCGTACGTCCTGATCCGCGTCCTTGTAGGCCTCCACGGCCCAGACCGGGCGCTGGCCGACCTCTGCCTCCAGCTCCTGCCGGAACTCCTCGGTGATCGATTCGAGGCCGCAGTTGGTGTGGTGGATCAGGATGATGCTGCGGGTGCCGAGGGCTCGCTGGCTGATGGTGAGCGAGCGGATCACGTCGTCGGTGACCACGCCGCCCGCGTTGCGGATGGTGTGGCAGTCGCCGAGCGCCAGGCCGAGCGCGTCGTGCAGGTCGAGTCGGGCGTCCATGCAGGCGACCACGGCGACCTTCAGCACCGGCCGTGCGTCCATGCCGGGGTCTTCGAAATCGGCTGCGTAACTGATGTTCGCCTCGACCAGCCGGTCGGTGACGGTTCCGCCGGTACGGGCCTGACCGGCAGCGGGTGCGGAGAGCTCGGCGTGGGGGTGCGCGGAAGTCGACATGGATACGACGTTAGCTCGCACAGTTCACTCCGGCGTGCTGTGAGAGCGGACAAAGAACGTCAACGAGGCTTGTTGTGAGGTAACCCACAAGCCTCACAACGAATCGCTCGACTGGGTGACGGAGAGGGCGGGGCGACGCGCTGCCCCGTTGATTGATCGGGAATCGATCGAATGGCAGGGTGGACTAAAGTGACCGGAAGCTACCGACACCCTGCACATTCCGAAGAATTCCCCTGTGTGCGCGGCGTACGTACGGCCCGGCCCTCTCCCGCTCGCCGGTCGGCTGACGCCACTTCCCCGGCGCCGGTGGACCTCCCCTTCCGAGCGGGCGGGGACCAGGCCGTACGTGCAGCCACACGGGACCTGAGCCTGAGAGGGCGCATGAGCCAGACCCGACACGTCCCGGTGATGCTCCAGCGATGCCTGGACCTGTTGGCCCCGGCTCTGGAAGCACCGGGCCCGCAGCAGCCCGTGGTCGTCGACTGCACCCTCGGCCTCGGCGGCCACAGCGAGGCCCTGCTCGCCGCCTTCCCGTCCGCCCGGCTGATCGCGCTGGACCGGGACAAGGAAGCGCTGCGGCTCTCCGGCGAGCGGCTCGCCCCGTACGGCGACCGGGCCACACTGGTGCACGCCGTCTACGACGAACTGCCCGAGGTGCTCGCCCGGCTCGGCATCCCCAAGGTCCAGGGCATCCTGTTCGACCTCGGCGTCTCCTCCATGCAGCTGGACGAGGCCGACCGCGGATTCGCGTACGCCCAGGACGCCCCCCTCGACATGCGGATGGACCAGACGACCGGCATCGGAGCGGCCGAGGTGCTCAACACCTACCCGCCCGGTGAGCTCGTCCGGATCCTGCGCGCGTACGGCGAGGAGAAGCAGGCCAAGCGGATCGTCTCCGCGATCGTGCGCGAGCGCGAGAAGGAGCCGTTCAGCAACAGCGCCCGGCTCGTCGAGCTGATCCGGGAATCGCTGCCGCAGGCCGCCAAGCGCACCGGCGGCAACCCGGCCAAGCGCACCTTCCAGGCGCTGCGCATCGAGGTCAACGGCGAGCTCACCGTCCTGGAGCGGGCGATCCCGGCCGCGGTGCAGTCTCTTGCCGTCGGTGGCCGGATCGCCGTTCTCTCCTATCACTCGCTGGAGGACCGCCTGGTCAAGCAGGTGTTCGCGGCGGGCGCCGCCAACACCGCGCCGCCCGGACTGCCCGTCGTCCCCGAGCGTTACCAGCCCCGGCTCAAGCTGCTGACCCGTGGCGCGGAACTGCCCACGGAGGAGGAGGTCGCCGAGAACCGGCGAGCCGCCCCCGCCCGGCTGCGCGGCGCCCAGCGGATCCGCGAGGAGGAGCGGTGAGCGCGGCCGGTCCGGCCGGCACGGCACCGGGAGAGCCCGAGGTGGCGCGGTGAGCGGACCGGCCGGACAGCTGAAGGGGCGGGCCGCGCGGCTCGCCCGGCTGATGCCCTCCGGGCCCAGCAACGCGGCCCGTACACCCTTCGTCCTGCTGGTCGTGCTGCTCCTCGGCGGCGGACTGATCACCCTGCTGCTGCTGAATTCCGCGCTCAATGAGGGTTCGTTCAGGCTGAGCGAACTGAAGAAGCGGACCACCGAGTTCACCGACGAGCAGCAGGCGCTCCAGCACGACGTCGACGGGTATTCGAAGCCCGACGCACTGGAGCGCCGCGCTCGCGAACTGGGCATGGTGCCCGGCGGCAGCCCCGCCTTCCTCAAACCCGACGGCACGGTCCGCGGCGTCCCGTCCGAGGCCGCCGCCCCGCCGACTCCCGCAGCCCCCCGGCAGACCCAGCAGGCGGCGCCCCCGCCGCCCGCCGCTGCCTCGCCCACGTCCACAGCGTCGGTCACCGGCTCGCCGTCGGCGCCGCCCGCGACGAAGCCCAGCACCTCCGCAGCCCCGCCCGCGCAGCCGCGTACCCCGGCAAACCAATCCTCGACGAGCCCCGGCAGGTGACGCAGTGCCGTCCAAGGAACCACCGCGCCGCCGGGTCCCCGGCCCCGCGCGTCCCCGTAGCGCCGCAGCCGGCTCCGGCCGCCCCCGGCCCGCCGCCCGCCGCCCGTCGTCCGCCGTGGCCGCGCCCCGCGCAAAGGGCCGCCGCCCCCCGCGCAAGGGATCGGCGCGACCGTTGCGGCTGGGCAGCCCGCGCCCCCGGCTCCGCCTGGTCAGCCTGGCGCTGACGCTCGTCATGCTGGCGTTCGTCGTGCGGCTCCTGCAGGTGCAGGCCGTCGATGCCAGTGCGTACGCGGCCAAGGCCGACAAGAACCGCTATCTGGAGTACACGGTCGCCGCCGAGCGTGGTGAGATCACCGACCGCAGCGGGATCGCCCTGGCCACCAGCGTCGACGCGTACAACATCACCGCCGACCCCAAGATGTTCACACCCGAGGACAGCAAGGCCCCGGACGCACCGGAGCAGGCCGCGGCCCTTCTCGCACCCATCCTCGGCGTCGAGGCCGGGGAGCTGACGAAGAAGCTGTCGAAGCCGAAGAGCCGGTACGTGGTGCTGGCCCGCCGCCAGACCCCGCAGGTCTGGAAGCAGATCAAGGACCTCAAGTCCGTTTTCGCCGAGAAGGCCCAGAAGGACAGGGTGAACGGCGGCACCGGGGCCAATGTGCTGGCCGGTGTCTTCCAGGAGACGACCACCAAGCGGGTCTACCCCAACGGTGGGCTCGCCGCCGGGATACTGGGTTACGTCAATGCCGAGGGCAAGGGTGCGGGCGGCCTCGAGTCGCAGCTGGACAAGGAGCTCGCGGGCGAGGACGGCAAGATCAGGTACGCCCAGTCCGGCGGCCGCAGGGTGCCCACCGCGGGTACCAGCGAGGTACCGGCGGTCGCGGGTTCCGACATCGAGCTGACCATCGACCGGGACATCCAGTGGGCCGCGCAGAAGGCCATCTCGGACCAGGTGAAGAAGTCCGGGGCGGACCGCGGCTATGTGATCGTGCAGAACGCGAAGACCGGCGAGGTCCTCGCCATGGCCAACGCCCCGGGATTCGACCCCAACGACCTCTCGCAGGCCGACGCGGCGTCGCTGGGCAACGCGGCGCTGCAGGACGTGTACGAACCGGGCTCCACCAGCAAGGTCATGTCCATGGCCGCCGTCCTGGAGGAGGGGGTGGCCACCCCCGGCACCCATGTCACCGTCCCCAACCGGCTGCACCGGGGCGACCGGCTCTTCAAGGACGACATCGACCACCCCACCTGGTACCTGACGCTCAACGGTGTACTCGCCAAGTCCAGCAACATCGGCACCATCCTGGCCACCGGGCAGCTCGGCAGGACCCAGCCGAAGGCCAACGAGGTCCTCTACTCGTATCTGCGCAAATTCGGCATCGGCCGCCCGACCGGACTGGACTACCCGGGTGAGACGCCCGGCATCCTCGCCAAGCCGCAGGACTGGTCGACCTCGCAGCAGTACACGATCCCGTTCGGCCAGGGACTCTCGCTCAACGCCATGCAGGCCGCCTCGGTCTACTCGACGATCGCCAACGGCGGCGTCCGGGTCCAGCCCACCCTGATCCGCGGAACCAAGGGCGCGGACGGCCGCTTCATCCCCGCTACCGCCCCCGAACGGACCCGGGTGATCAGCAAGAAGACCGCGACATCACTCGCGGGCATGCTGGAGTCGGTGGTCGGTGACGAGGAGGGCACCGGCACCAAGGCCCGCATTCCCGGATACCGGGTCGCGGGCAAGACCGGCACGGCCAACCGGGTCGACCCGGTCCGCGGCGGCTACCGCGGCTACACCGCGTCCTTCGCGGGCTTCGCGCCCGCCGACGACCCGCAGATCACCGTCTACTGCGCGATCCAGAACCCCACCAAGGGGAGCTACTTCGGCGGTCAGATCTGCGGTCCCATCTACAAGCAGGTCATGGAGTTCGCTCTGAAGACGCTCCAGACCCCACCGTCCGGCAGCGAGTCAGCCCGGCTGCCGGTGTCCTTCGATCCCGGCGAGTGAACTCGGGGAAACCAGTCAGTGACAACCATCACCCCCGAACCCGGGAACCGGAACGGAAACCACCGCAACCCTGCCCCCTCACTTAGCGAGGCGCCGGGTGCGCCCGGTACGCTCACCGCCGTGCCCCACGCTGAACAGTCCCAAACCACCCCGAAGGACGCCCCTGTGACCTACCCGGGAGCGCCCCGCCCGGATCGGCTGCGGCCGACCTCCCTCGGTGAACTGGCAGCCCGGCTGGGAGTCGATCCACCGGGATCCGGTGAGGTCACCGGCATCACCCACGACTCCCGGGCGGTACGGCCCGGCGATGTGTACGCGGCGCTGCCCGGCGCCCGGCTGCACGGCGCCGACTTCGTCGAGCAGGCGGCCGGTCTCGGCGCTGCAGCGGTTCTCACCGACCCGGCGGGCGCCGAGCGCGCCGTCGCGACCGGGCTGCCGGTGCTGGTCACCGAGAACCCACGCGGCCGGATGGGCGAACTCGCCGCCGAGATCTACGGGCGGCCCGGCGCCGACCTCCTCCAGATCGGGATCACCGGGACGTCCGGGAAGACCACCACCGCGTACCTCATCGAGGGCGGCTTCCGTGGCGCCGGACGCAGCACCGGCCTGATCGGCACTGTCGAGACGCGGATCGGCGACGAGCGCATCAAGTCCGAGCGCACCACCCCCGAAGCCACCGATCTCCAGGCCCTTTTCGCCGTCATGCGCGAGCGCGGCGTCGACGCGGTCACCATGGAGGTCTCCAGCCACGCCCTGGTGCTCGGCCGCGTCGACGGCTGCGTCTTCGACGTCGCCGTCTTCAACAACCTCAGCCCGGAGCACATGGAGTTCCACTCCGGCATGGAGGACTACTTCCAGGCCAAGGCGCAGCTGTTCACCCCGCAGCGGAGCCGGCAGGGTGTCGTCAACTTCGACGACGAGTACGGCCGCAGGCTGGTCACGGAGGCAACCGTCCCCGTCGTCACCTTCTCCGCCGAGGGCCACCCGGACGCCGACTGGCGCGCCGAGGACGTCGAGGTCGGGCCACTGGGCTCCGCCTTCACGGCCGTCGGTCCCAAGGACGAACGGATCACGGCCAGGGCCCCGTTGCCCGGCCCGTTCAACGTCGCCAACACCCTCGCCGCGATCGTCACCCTCGCCGTCGCGGGCGTCGACCCGCAGACCGCGGCCGACGGCGTCGCCGCCGTCCCCGGCGTCCCGGGCCGGCTGGAGCGGGTGGACGCCGGCCAGCCGTACCTCGCCGTCGTCGACTACGCGCACAAGACCGACGCCGTCGAGTCGGTCCTGCGTTCGCTGCGCAAGGTGACCGAGGGCAAGCTGCACATCGTGCTCGGTTGCGGTGGCGACCGCGACATGACGAAGCGTGGCCCGATGGGTGCCGCCGCGGCCCGCCTCGCCGACACCGCCGTACTGACCTCCGACAACCCTCGCTCCGAGGACCCCCTGGCCATCCTCGCCGCGATGCTCTCGGGCGCCGCCGAGGTGCCCGCACACGAGCGCGGTGACGTCCTCGTCGACGCCAACCGGGCCGCCGCCGTCGCCGCCGCGGTCGCCCGCGCCCGGCCCGGCGACACCGTGCTGATCGCCGGCAAGGGGCACGAACAGGGCCAGGACATCCACGGAGTGGTACGCCCCTTCGACGACCGTACGGTGCTGCGCGCGGCCATCGCACGGTCCCTGGGGCACGGGAGCGCCGAGGGCGCCCCGGAGCTCGCCCACACCCACGAGAACAACAGTCAGGGATGACCAAGTGATCGCCCTTACCCTCGCCGAGATCGCCGAAATCGTCGGCGGGCAGTCGCACGACATACCGGATCCGGCAGTGACCGTCAGCGGGCCCGTCGTCATCGACTCCCGACAGGTGCAGCAAGGCAGTCTGTTCGTCGCCTTCGCCGGCGAGCGGGTCGACGGCCACGACTACGCGCAGCGCGCCGTCGAGGCGGGCGCGGCAGCCGTACTCGCCGCCCGCCCCGTCGGTGTTCCGGCGATCGTCGTCGACGACGTCATGGCCGCGCTCGGCACCCTCGCCCGGACCGTCGTCGAACGCCTCGGCACCACCGTCGTCGCCCTCACCGGCTCCGCGGGCAAGACCTCGACCAAGGACCTGATCGCCCAGCTCCTGGAGCGCAAGGGTCCCACCGTCTTCCCCGCGGGCAACCTCAACAACGAGATCGGCCTGCCGCTCACCGCCCTGCGCGCCACCGAGAAGACCGAGCACCTGGTCCTCGAGATGGGTGCCCGCTACATCGGCGACATCCGCTACCTCACCGGCCTGGTCCCGCCGCGGATCGGTCTCGTCCTCAACGTCGGCACCGCGCACATCGGCGAGTTCGGCGGCCGCGAGCAGATCGCGATCGCCAAGGGCGAGATGGTCGAGGCGCTCCCGGAGGACGGAGTCGCCGTCCTCAACGCCGACGACCCGCTCGTCCTCGCCATGTCCTCCCGTACGAAAGCCCGGGTTCTGCTCTTCGGTGAAGCCGCGGATGCGGACGTACGGGGAGAGAAGGTCCGTCTCACCGACGACGGCCGCCCCGCTTTCACGCTCCACACACCTACCGGGTGCAGCGATGTGACCATGCGCCTGTACGGTGAGCACCACGTGTCGAACGCGCTCGCCGCGGCCGCCGTCGCCCATGAGTTGGGCCTGCCCGTGGACGAGATCGCCGTCGCGCTCTCCGAGGCGGGCACCCTCTCCCGCTGGCGCATGGAGGTCACCGAGCGTCCGGACGGCGTGACGTTCGTCAATGACGCCTACAACGCGAACCCCGAATCCATGCGAGCAGCGCTGCGCGCGCTGGTCGCCATGGGGAAGGGACGGCGTACGTGGGCGGTGCTCGGCCCCATGGCCGAGCTCGGCGACGCCTCGCTCGCCGAGCACGACGCGGTCGGACGGCTCGCCGTCCGGCTCAACGTCAGCAAGCTCGTCGCGGTCGGGGGCAGAGAAGCCTCCTGGCTGCAACTGGGCGCATACAACGAGGGTTCGTGGGGTGAGGAGTCGGTGCACGTGTCCGACGCACAGGCGGCCGTCGACCTGTTGCGCAGTGAACTGCGCGCGGGAGACGTCGTGCTGGTGAAGGCGTCCCGGTCGGCCGGCCTGGAACAGGTCGCCCAGGCACTGCTGGAGAACTCGACCGAGGGCGAGGTCACCGGCCGATGAGGCAGATCCTCTTCGCGGGGGCCATCGGGCTCTTCCTGACCCTGGTCGGTACCCCGCTGCTCATCAAGCTCCTGGCCCGCAAGGGATACGGGCAGTTCATCCGTGACGACGGCCCGCGCAGCCACGGCAGCAAGAAGGGCACGCCCACCATGGGCGGCATCGCCTTCATCCTGGCCACGCTGATGGCGTACTTCCTGGCGAAGGTGATCACCGGCGAGCAGATGCGCTTCTCCGGTGTGCTGGTCCTGTTCCTGATGACCGGCATGGGTCTTGTCGGGTTCCTCGACGACTACATCAAGATCGTCAAGCAGCGTTCGCTGGGTCTGCGGGCCAAGGCGAAGATGGCCGGTCAGCTGATCGTCGGTATCGCCTTCGCGGTGCTGTCGCTCCAGTTCGCCGACGGCCGTGGCAACACCCCGGCCTCCACCAAGCTGTCGTTCGTCACGGACTTCGGCTGGTCGATCGGACCGGTGCTGTTCGTGGTCTGGGCGCTGTTCATGATCCTCGCCATGTCCAACGGCGTGAACCTGACGGACGGTCTGGACGGCCTGGCCACCGGCGCGTCGGTGATGGTCTTCGGCGCGTACACGTTCATCGGGCTGTGGCAGTTCCAGGAGTCCTGCGCCAACGCGGTCTCCCTGACCAACCCCAACGCCTGCTTCGAGGTACGCGACCCGCTCGACCTCGCGGTCGTCGCCTCCGCGCTGATGGGCGCCTGCTTCGGCTTCCTGTGGTGGAACACCTCGCCCGCCAAGATCTTCATGGGCGACACCGGTTCGCTGGCACTCGGCGGTGCGCTCGCCGGTCTCGCGATCTGCTCCCGCACCGAGTTCCTGATGGCCATCCTCGGCGGCCTCTTCGTGATGATCACCATGTCCGTGGTCATCCAGGTCGGTTCCTTCAAGATGACCGGCAAGCGGGTCTTCCGGATGGCGCCGCTCCAGCACCACTTCGAACTCAAGGGCTGGTCCGAAGTCCTTGTCGTGGTCCGCTTCTGGATCATCCAGGGCATGTGCGTGATCGTCGGACTCGGTCTCTTCTACGCAGGGTGGGCAGCCGCCAAGTGAGCAACCAGGACTGGCAGGGCAAGCACGTCACCGTCGCCGGACTCGGTGTCAGCGGGATCCCCGCTGCCCGTGTCCTGCACGGCCTCGGCGCCGTTGTCACGGTGGTCAACGACGGGGACGACGAGCGTTCCCGTGCGCAGGCCGCAGAGCTGGAGGCGCAAGGGATCACCGTGCGCCTCGGCGACGGGGCGACCCTGCCCGAGTCCACCGAGCTCATCGTCACCACCCCCGGCTGGAAGCCGGACAAGCCGCTCTTCGCAGCAGCCGCCGAGGCGGGCGTCCCGGTCTGGGGCGACGTCGAGCTCGCCTGGCGGCTGCGCGGTCCCGATGCGGCACCCTGGCTCGCGGTCACCGGCACCAACGGCAAGACCACGACCGTCCGGATGCTCGCCTCGATCCTGGAGGCGGCCGGGCTGCGCACCGCCGCCGTCGGCAACATCGGCGTCTCCCTCCTCGACGCCGTCCTCGGCGACGAGACCTACGACGTACTCGCCGTCGAGCTCTCCAGCTACCAGCTGCACTGGGCGCCCTCGCTGCGCGCCCACTCCGCGGCCGTTCTCAACCTGGCCCCGGACCACCTCGACTGGCACGGCTCCATGGAGGCGTACGTCGCGGACAAGGGCCGGATCTACGAGGGCAACCGGATCGCCTGCGTCTACAACGCGGCCGATCCGGCCACCGAGGACCTGGTCCGCCGTGCGGACGTGGAGGAGGGCTGTCGCGCCATCGGCTTCACCCTCGGCACCCCGGGCCCGTCCCAGCTCGGCGTCGTCGACGGCATCCTCGTCGACCGTGCCTTCGTGGCCAACCGGCAGAAGCAGGCCCAGGAGCTCGCCGAGGTCGCGGACGTCAACCCGCCCGCCCCGCACAACATCGCCAACGCGCTGGCGGCCGCCGCACTGGCCCGCGCCTTCGGCGTGGAACCCAGGGCGGTACGGGACGGTCTGCGGGCCTTCCGTCCCGACGCGCACCGCATCGAACACGTCGCGGACGTCGCATCGGTGGCGTACATCGACGACTCCAAGGCCACCAACACCCATGCCGCGGAGGCCTCCCTCGCGGCCTATGACCCGATCGTCTGGATCGCAGGCGGCCTCGCCAAGGGGGCCACGTTCGACGAGCTGGTGACCGGCGCCGCCAAGCGGCTGCGGGGCGTCGTGCTGATGGGCGCCGACCGGGCGCTGATCCGCGAAGCCCTCGCGCGACACGCCCCCGAGGTCCCGGTCGTCGACCTCGACCGGACCGACACTGGGGCGATGTCCGAGGCGGTCCGCGAGGCGGCACGGCTCGCCCGGCCGGGAGACACCGTACTGATGGCCCCGGCCTGCGCTTCGATGGACATGTTCGCCAATTACAACAAGCGGGGCGAGGCATTCGCGGACGCGGTCCGCGCACTCGCCGACGAGAGCGCCTGACGGGCGCGGCCGCCGCGCCGTACTGTCCCGGACAACCGGGTTCGGGCGGCTCCGCCGCACGCCCTGGCCCTCGGCAGCAGCCCCGGGCACGAGCAGTGGAGGGGACAGCGACAATGCCGGCCGACGAGAGCTCCGCCGCGCACGGCACGGGCCGCCCACGGATCGGCCGGGTGCTCGCCCCACCCTTCCTGGCCGGACCCCCGGTGCCCGCCGGCCTCGCCCTGCGCGGCAGGCTGGCGAGCACCCGGCAGCCCGCCGTGCCGCGCTCCAGGAGCCGCAGCGGCTCCTCCGGCCCCCGCGCCCCCCGTGGCGGCGGTGTGCGGCGGCTGTACGAGCAGGCGCGCCGGGCCTGGGACCGCCCGCTGACCGCGTACTACCTGATCCTCGGCGCCGGGCTGCTGATCACCGTGCTCGGACTGGTGATGGTCTACTCCGCCTCGATGATCAAGGCGCTGGAGCTGTCGAAGCCCGGCACGTACTTCTTCCGCAAGCAGTTCCTCGCCGCCCTCATCGGTTCCGGACTGCTGATCATGGCCTCCCGGATGCCCGTCAAACTCCACCGGGCGCTCGCCTACCCGCTGCTGATGGGCACGGTCTTCCTGATGGTGCTGGTCCAGGTGCCCGGGATAGGGATGTCGGTCAACGGCAACCAGAACTGGCTCTACCTGGGCGGCCCCTTCCAGCTCCAGCCCAGCGAGTTCGGCAAGCTCGCCCTGATCCTCTGGGGCGCCGACCTGCTCGCCCGCAAACAGGACAAGCGGCTGCTGACGCAGTGGAAACACATGCTGGTGCCGCTCGTCCCGGTCGCCTTCATGCTCCTCGGGCTGATCATGCTCGGCGGCGACATGGGAACTGCGATCATTCTCACCGCGATCCTGTTCGGCCTGCTCTGGCTGGCCGGGGCGCCCACCCGGCTGTTCGGCGGGGTGCTCGCGGTCGCGGGAGTGCTGGCCTTCCTGCTGATCAAGACCAGTCCGAACCGGATGTCCCGGCTCAGTTGCATGGGCGTGAGCGAACCCGGACCCGACGGCTCGTGCTGGCAGGCCGTCCACGGCATCTATGCTCTGGCATCCGGTGGATGGTTCGGATCCGGGCTGGGTGCGAGTGTGGAAAAATGGGGCCAACTGCCCGAACCGCACACCGACTTCATCTTCGCCATCACCGGGGAGGAACTGGGGTTGGCGGGGACTCTGTCGGTGCTCGCCCTCTTCGCGGCTCTAGGCTATGCGGGTATCCGCGTGGCCGGACGCACGGAGGACCCCTTCGTGAGGTACGCCGCGGGAGGTGTGACCACCTGGATCACGGTTCAGGCCGTGATCAACATCGGTGCGGTGCTCGGCCTGCTGCCGATCGCCGGGGTCCCGCTCCCGCTGTTCTCCTACGGAGGATCGGCCCTGCTGCCGACCATGTTCGCGGTGGGGCTCCTGATCGCGTTCGCGCGTGAGGAGCCTGCTGCGAAGGCGGCCCTGGCCATGCGGAGGCCCGCGGTGAGATGGAAGACGATGAGACGGCGCGGCAAGAAGCGTCCGTCCGGAGAGCGGTGAATTTCGGTGCATGTCGTACTCGCCGGTGGGGGGACCGCCGGCCACATCGAGCCCGCGCTTGCCCTCGCGGATGCCCTGCGCAGGCAGGACCCGAGCGTGGGAATCACTGCCCTCGGCACGGAGCGCGGACTCGAGACCAGGCTCGTACCCGAGCGGGGGTACGAACTGGCGCTGATCCCGGCCGTGCCGCTGCCCCGCAAACCCACCCCGGAACTGATCACCGTCCCGGGACGGCTGCGCGGCACCATCAAGGCCGCCGAGCAGATCCTGGAACGCACGAAGGCGGACTGCGTGGTCGGCTTCGGCGGCTATGTCGCCCTGCCCGGCTACCTCGCCGCCAAGCGGGCGGGGGTGCCGATCGTGGTCCACGAGGCCAACGCCCGGCCGGGACTGGCCAACAAGATCGGTTCGCGGTACGCGCACGGGGTCGCCGTCTCCACGCCCGACAGCAAGCTGCGCGGTGCCCGCTACATCGGAATCCCGCTGCGCCGCACCATCGCCACCCTGGACCGGGCCCGGGTCCGGCCCGAGGCACGCGACGCGTTCGGTCTCGACCCCAACCTGCCCACGCTGCT
Source organism: Streptomyces sp. NPDC057486 (assembly GCF_042802415.1). Lineage (NCBI taxonomy): Bacteria > Bacillati > Actinomycetota > Actinomycetes > Kitasatosporales > Streptomycetaceae > Streptomyces > Streptomyces sp. NPDC057486. The sequence continues at coordinate 17,663 of NZ_JBHVEE010000148.1, forward strand.
GGTCTCCGGCGGCTCGCAGGGCGCCCGCCATCTCAACGAGGTGGTCCAGCGGGTCGCCCCGTTGCTGCAGCGTTCCGGGATCCAGATCCTGCATGTGGTCGGCCCGAAGAACGAATTGCCGCGCATCGACAACATGCCCGGGATGCCGCCCTACATCCCGGTACCGTACGTGGACCGGATGGATCTCGCGTACGCCGCTGCCGACATGATGCTCTGCCGCGCGGGCGCGATGACCGTCGCCGAGCTCTCCGCCGTCGGGCTCCCCGCCGCCTACGTTCCGCTGCCCATCGGCAACGGCGAACAGCGGCTCAACGCCCAGCCGGTGATCAACGCCGGCGGCGGTCTGCTGGTGGACGACGCGGCGCTCACCCCCGAGTGGGTGCAGGGCAACGTCCTGCCGGTACTTGCGGACCCGCACCGGTTGTACGAGATGTCCCGCGCCGCCGCCGAGTTCGGTCGCAGGGACGCCGACGACCTGCTCGTCGGCATGGTGTACGAGGCGATTGCCGCACGCCGCAACGCGTGAGGCCGACGGGTCCGGGGGCGGTGCCCCTGGACCCGGCATAAGGAGCGAGCGTGGCCGGACCGACGACCGCCCAGCGCGGTGCAGGGCAGCAGACGGACGACCAGGCCCGTCCGCCGCGCCCCACCGGGCGCAGGCGGCCCAGCCGCAGACTGCTGCTCGTGATCGCCGTGGCCGCCCTGCTGCTCGCCTCGGGGGTCGTCTGGGCGCTCTACGGCTCGTCCTGGTTCCGGGTGGAACAGGTCAGGACCACCGGCGTCGACGTGCTGACCCCCGCGGAGGTGGAGTCCGCCGCGGCGGTGCCGATCGGCGCCCCGCTGGTCTCCGTGGACACGGACGCCATGGCTGCCCGGTTGCGCCAGAAGTTGCCTCGTATCGACTCGGTGGATGTCGTACGGTCATGGCCGCACGAAATCGGACTTAAAGTGACCGAACGGCAGCCGGTCCTGTTGGTGAAAAAGGGCACAAGGTTCATTGAAGTGGACGCAAAAGGCGTCCGTTTCGCCACGGTGGACAAAGCGCCCGGGCGTGTACCCCTGCTCGAATTGACACCCGCTCAGTCGGCCAGCCTCCGCCGCTTCGGCAGTGGTCGGCTGGTGCGGGAAGCGGTCCGGGTGGCGGGCGGACTTCCCCGCGCAGTCGCCGAGGACACCCAGGTCGTACGGGTCACCTCGTACGACTCGATCTCCCTGCGACTGACCGGGGGACGCACGGTGGTCTGGGGCAGCAGCGAGGAGGGGGCGGTGAAGGCAAGAGTTCTCACCGCTCTCATGAAAGCGGCTCCCAAAGCGGGACACTTCGACGTGAGTGCACCCACCGCTCCCGCCGCCTCGGGTAGTTGACGGACATTTGGCCTGGCCAGCACCCTGGTTGGTCAGCGCTACGGGTGATCACATAGGGTGAAAAGAAAAACGGGAGGTTCGGCGTGTTCGTTGAACGTGCGCCACTTGTCGACTTAGTGTCCTGTTCGGAAGAGTCCAAGAAGCAGACACACTGGTAACCCTAAACTTCAACGTTAGGGTTTGGGTCGGCGTCGGACCGTCCCAATCGGCATCCGTCGTCGCGGCGGGACTACCGCGAAGCGACGACACGTAAATCGAGGCGAGAGGCCTTCGACGTGGCAGCACCGCAGAACTACCTCGCAGTCATCAAGGTCATCGGTGTCGGCGGCGGTGGTGTCAATGCCATCAACCGAATGATCGAGGTCGGTCTCAAGGGCGTCGAGTTCATCGCGATCAACACTGATGCGCAAGCCCTGTTGATGAGCGACGCCGACGTCAAGCTCGACGTCGGCCGTGAACTCACCCGTGGCCTCGGCGCCGGGGCGAACCCGGCCGTCGGTCGCAAGGCGGCAGAGGACCACCGTGAGGAGATCGAGGAGGTCCTCAAGGGGGCCGACATGGTCTTCGTCACCGCCGGAGAGGGCGGCGGCACCGGCACCGGCGGCGCACCCGTCGTCGCCAACATCGCGCGCTCGCTCGGCGCCCTGACGATCGGCGTGGTCACCCGCCCGTTCACCTTCGAGGGCCGGCGTCGCGCGAACCAGGCGGAGGACGGCATCGCCGAGCTCCGCGAAGAGGTCGACACCCTCATCGTCATTCCCAACGACCGACTGCTGTCCATCTCGGACCGCCAGGTCAGCGTGCTCGACGCGTTCAAGTCGGCCGACCAGGTGCTGCTCTCGGGTGTCCAGGGCATCACCGACCTCATCACCACCCCGGGTCTGATCAACCTCGACTTCGCCGACGTCAAGTCGGTCATGTCCGAGGCCGGATCGGCGCTCATGGGCATCGGCTCGGCCCGCGGCGACGACCGTGCGGTGGCCGCGGCGGAGATGGCGATCTCCTCGCCGCTCCTGGAGGCGTCCATCGACGGCGCCCGCGGTGTCCTGCTCTCCATCTCCGGCGGCAGCGACCTCGGCCTCTTCGAGATCAACGAGGCGGCCCAGCTGGTGAGCGAGGCGGCACACCCCGAGGCGAACATCATCTTCGGTGCGGTCATCGACGACGCGCTGGGTGACGAGGTCCGGGTCACCGTGATCGCCGCGGGCTTCGACGGCGGGCAGCCGCCCGCCCGTCGCGAGAACGTCCTGGGTGCGGGTGCCGGGAAGCGTGAGGAGACGGTGCCGCCGGTCCGGGCCGCCGAGCCGGTGCGCCAGACCGGCGGGCTCGGTTCCGTCACGCAGCGGGAGGAGCCCCAGGCCCCGGCCGAGTCCGTGCCGGTGGCGAACGAGACCCCGATGCCGCCGGTCTCGACGCCGCACGTCCCGCCGGCCCGTCCCTACCAGGACTCCCAGGCCGAAGAGCTGGATGTCCCGGACTTCTTGAAGTGATAACTCAGCACCACGCAGTGACCCCGGAGTCATCGGGGTATCGCGCTCACTTCGCCTTCACCGACAGATGGGGCGGGGTGAGCGCCGCTCCGTACGGGGAACTCAACCTCGGCGGCGCGGTCGGCGACGAACCCGCAGCCGTTCTCGCCAACCGGGAGGCGGCCGCCCGGGGTCTCGGTCTCGATCCGGCGCAGGTCGTCTGGATGAACCAGGTGCACGGGCGGGACGTCGCCGTCGTCGACGGACCCTGGGGAGAGCGTGCGGAGGTCCCCGCGGTGGACGCGGTGGTGACCGCGCGGCGCGGACTCCCGCTCGCCGTTCTCACCGCAGACTGCACCCCCGTACTTCTCGCCGACCCGGTCGCCGGGATCGCGGCGGCGGCACACGCGGGCCGCCCCGGTCTGGTCGCCGGAGTCGTCCCCGCCGTCGTCGAGGCCATGGTCGGGCTCGGCGCGGACATCTCCCGGATCACCGCGCACACCGGACCGGCCGTCTGCGGGCGGTGTTACGAAGTCCCGGCGGAGATGCGATCCGATGTCGCCGAAGCCGTTCCCGCATCGTGGTCCGAGACGAGCTGGGGGACACCGGCCGTGGACGTCACCGCCGGAGTCCACGCCCAACTCGAGGCCCTGGGGGTGCGCGACCGGCACACGTCGTCAATCTGCACCCTCGAATCGGGCGACCACTTCTCGTACCGCCGCGACCGCACCACTGGGCGGCTCGCCGGATATGTCTGGCTGGACTGATAGGGCATGACGGACCGTAGGACTCAACTCGCCGCAAATCTGGCACAGGTGGAGGAGCGTATTGCCTCAGCCTGTATCGCCGCCGGTCGCAAAAGGGAAGAAGTGACCCTCATCGTGGTCACGAAGACGTACCCCGCGAGCGATGTGCGGATCCTGCATGAACTCGGTGTGCGTCATGTCGCGGAGAATCGCGATCAGGACGCCGCCCCCAAGGCAGCCGCTTGTGCGGATCTGTCGCTCACATGGCACTTTGTCGGACAATTGCAGACGAATAAGGTTCGTTCTGTGGCGAGTTATGCCGATGTCGTGCAGTCCGTGGACCGGGTCAAGTTGGTCACGGCCCTCTCGGCCGCCGCGGTGCGTGACGGGCGCGAACTCGGGTGCCTCATCCAGGTCGCACTCGACGCGGAGAGCGGCGAGCGCGGGGCCCGGGGCGGCGTCGCGCCGGACGGGATCGACGAGTTGGCTGCCGCGGTGGAGGCGGCGCCGGGGCTCCGGCTCGACGGTCTGATGACCGTGGCGCCGCTCGCCGGACCGTACGCGGGACGGCAACGGGCAGCATTCGACCGGCTGATGGAATTCTCATCCCGCCTGCGCGGGAACCATCCGGCTGCGAACATGGTCTCTGCCGGAATGAGTGCGGACCTCGAGGAAGCGATTGCGGCCGGAGCGACACATGTACGCGTCGGTACCGCGGTACTCGGAGTCCGACCCAGGCTCCGGTAACGTCGCCAAGCAAGTCGGACCACAGCAGAAAATATGGTCATTCCCGCCGATGGCGGGCAGGCCTGAGTGGATCGCGGGGCACTTGGTGACAGATGCCGATCCACCACAGAGCGGAGGACTCAGAGCATGGCCGGCGCGATGCGCAAGATGGCGGTCTACCTCGGCCTCGTGGAGGACGATGGGTACGACGGTCCGGGGTTCGACCCCGACGACGAATTCGAACCCGAGCCGGAGCCGGAGCGCGACCGGCGGAGGCATCAGCCCGCGCATCAGGTGGAGCGGGACCGCGAGCGGGACGAACCGGTACGCGTGGTGCAGCCGCCCGCGCAGCGGGAACCGGTTCAGATCCCGGCGGAGAGCGTGCGACCCGCCCGGATTGCACCCGTGGCATCCATCACACCTGAACGCCCGAACATGGAGAAGAACGCACCGGTGATCATGCCCAAGGTTGTGTCCGAGCGGGAGCCCTACCGCATCACCACGTTGCACCCCCGGACCTACAACGAGGCCCGTACCATCGGGGAACACTTCCGTGAGGGCACTCCGGTGATCATGAATCTCACGGAGATGGACGATACGGACGCGAAGCGACTTGTCGACTTTGCGGCAGGACTCGTCTTCGGTCTCCATGGCAGCATTGAACGGGTGACGCAGAAGGTGTTCCTGTTGTCGCCTGCTAACGTCGATGTCACGGCGGAGGACAAGGCCCGCATCGCTGAGGGCGGATTCTTCAACCAGAGCTGAGAACACGACACCGGGAACAACCCGGCCGCGAGGCCGGAGCTACGAGAGCCAGGGGAGAGGGAAGCGCGAAATGGGCGTCGCACTGCAGGTTGTCTATATCGCGTTGATGTGTTTCCTCATCGTGCTGATCTTCCGGCTGGTCATGGACTACGTCTTCCAGTTCGCACGTTCATGGCAGCCCGGCAAGCCGATGGTGGTGCTTCTCGAGGCCACCTACACTGTCACCGATCCACCGCTCAAGCTTCTGCGGCGGTTCATTCCGCCGTTGCGTCTCGGGGGCGTGGCACTCGACCTGTCCTTCTTCGTTCTGATGATCATCGTTTACATCCTGATCTCGATCGTGACCAAGCTGTGAACGATACGGTCTTGCCGACTGCCGACGACTACGTAGAGGTGAAGAAGAGATGCCGCTGACCCCCGAGGACGTGCGGAACAAGCAGTTCACGACCGTCCGCCTCCGAGAAGGCTATGACGAGGACGAGGTCGATGCCTTCCTCGACGAGGTCGAGTCCGAGCTGACCCGCCTGCTCCGTGAGAACGAGGACCTGCGCGCCAAGCTGGCCGCCGCCACGCGTGCCGCCGCGCAGAACCAGCAGCAGCAAGGTATGCGCAAGCCGGAGCCGCAGGACCGTCCCGGCGCACCGGTGCCCGCCGCCATATCTGGTCCGCCGGTCCAGCAGCAGCCCCCGCAGATGGGTCCGCCCCAGCTGCCCGGTGGTGCTCCGCAGCTGCCCGCCGGTCCCAGTGGTCACGGTCCCCAGCAGCACGGCCCCGGCCCGCAGGGCCAGCACGGCCCCGGCCCGATGCAGGGCGGTCCCATGGGCGGCCCGATGGGCGGTCCCATGGGTCACGCGCCGCAGCAGCAGATGCAGCAGATGCAGCAGCCGCAGATGCAGCAGCCCGGTCAGGGCCCCGGTGGCGACAGTGCCGCCCGTGTCCTCTCGCTCGCGCAGCAGACCGCCGACCAGGCGATCGCGGAGGCCCGTTCCGAGGCCAACAAGATCGTCGGCGAGGCGCGCAGCCGTGCCGAGGGCCTGGAGCGCGACGCGCGTGCCAAGGCGGACGCGCTGGAGCGGGACGCGCAGGAGAAGCACCGCGTGGCGATGGGCTCGCTGGAGTCGGCCCGCGCGACGCTGGAGCGCAAGGTCGAGGACCTGCGTGGCTTCGAGCGCGAGTACCGGACCCGGCTGAAGTCGTACCTGGAGAGCCAGCTGCGTCAGCTGGAGACCCAGGCCGACGACTCGCTGGCCCCGCCGCGGACTCCGGCAGCCGCTTCGCTGCCGCCGTCGCCCTCGCTGGCTCCGGCCGGTGCGGGTGCCATGGGGCACAACACCATGGGTGGCAACCACGGCAGCCCGCAGATGGGCGGCAACCCGTCCATGGGCGGTGGCCCCTCCTACGGCGGCCAGCAGCAGATGTCGCCGGCGATGACTCAGCCGATGGCACCGGTGCGGCCGCAGGCGCCGCAGCCGATGCAGCAGGCGCCGTCGCCGATGCGTGGGTTCCTGATCGACGAGGACGACAACTGAGCGGGTTGCGCGCGCTGAGCGCGTAGCCGTCGGCAGGCAAAGGGCCGGGCCCCGGGGTTTTCCCC
>NZ_JBHVEE010000149.1:0-24140 GCF_042802415.1 Streptomyces sp. NPDC057486
GGACCTGCCATCCACGCCCGCGCGAGCCGGAGCAACCCGGCGGGACGGCGCGGTGCGTCGCCCCGCCCGGGCCGGTCGGGAGGGATCACAACTGCTGGGCCAGCACATCGTTTTGGCGAACATGAACACGATGGGGTGAACGGCGCGACGGGCTTCGGGCATGCCCGGCGGGGTTTGCGTAACGTTTTCGGTGCGATCTGGGACGCCGGGTGTGGTGTCAGCGGTCGGGGCCCCCGTGTCACCAGCGAGATGGTTCGGGGCCTCCCCGTCGCCTCCGGCCACACCCACATGGCCAGGTCGTAGGGATTCCGCCCGCCTGGGACGGACCGCATATGGGATATGCGTCGCCGACCAGGATGCGAAAGCGGAGGACCAGTGCGCCCAAGACCGTTCGGGGCGTGTCGGTGAGCCAGGACTCACTCCTGCTCACTGCCCAGGAACGGTCAGTTGAGCTGGTCGGGGTGCGGGCCCGTGCGCAGGTCGCGGTCGAGGGCGGCGATGGCGGTCATCTCGTCGTCGGTGAGGGTGAAGTCGAAGACGTCGAGGTTTTCGCGGATGCGGGCGGGCGTCACGGACTTGGGGATGACGATGTTGCCGAGCTGGAGGTGCCAGCGCAGGACGACCTGGGCGGGCGACTTGCCGTGTCGGACGGCGATGGTGGTGATGGCGTCGTCCTTGAGGACGGCGCCCTGCGCCAGCGGGCTCCACGCCTCGGTGGCGATGCCGAGCCGGGCGTGCGCGGCGCGCAGCTGGTTCTGCTGCAGGCCGGGATGCAGCTCGATCTGGTTGACCGCCGGGACCAGCTCGGTGTCGGCGAGGAGCCGCTCGAGGTGCGCGGGCTGGAAGTTGGACACGCCCGCGGTGCGGATCTGGCCCTCAGCGACGAGCTTCTCGATGGCCTTCCAGGACTCGCGGTACAGGTCGCGGGCCGGGGTCGGCCAGTGGATCAGGTACAGGTCGACGTGGTCCAGGCCCAGCTTGGCCAGGCTGGCGTCGAAGGCCTTGAGTGTGGCGTCGTAGCCCTGGTCGGCGTTCCACAGCTTCGTGGTGATGAACAGGTCCTTGCGGGCGATCCCGGAGTCGGCGAGGGCGCGGCCGACGCCGGTCTCGTTGCCGTAGATCGCGGCGGTGTCGATGCTGCGGTAGCCGGCCTCCAGGGCGGCGCTGACCGCGGCGGTGGTTTCGGCGTCGGGGACCTGGAAGACGCCGAAGCCGAGCTGGGGGATCTCGACGCCGTTGTTGAGGGTGACGGTAGGGATGACGGACGGTGCCATGGTGCGTGTTTTCCTTCAGGCGGTGCGAGCAGTACGGGTGGAGAGGGTGTAGCGGACGGTCTGGGCGCTGATGAGTCCGTCCCGGAAGACGAACGTGTCGACGCCGTCGGTGACCTCGTGGGTGGCGGTGGTGGCGGTCCACTGCAGGAACAGCACGTTCCCGGCGAACTGCGGAGTCAGCCGCCAGTCGGCGTCGGGGAGATCGGCGAGCAGACGGCCGATGCCCTCCCGGACGCCGGCGCGACCGGTCAGGACGCCGTCGGGGGTGACGAAGACGGCATCCTCGGTGTAGTTCCGGCTGATCAGGTCGAGATCACCGGTGCCGAGGCGGGTGCCGTGGTCGGCGAAGACCTCCTGCGGCGTGCGCGTGGTGGACATCAGGACAGCTCCTTGATGGCGGCCTGGGCGAAGCCGTGGTCCTGTTCGGGGGTGCCGCCACCGACACCGATGGCGCCGATGAGGCGGCCGTCGCGGTGGAGGGGGAGGCCGCCGGCGATGAAGAGGAGGGGCTGGTCGAGGGCGGTGGGGAGGCTGTGGAAGGGGCCGTCGGGCTTGACGAGGTCGACGAGGTCGGCCGTGGGGGCGTTGAGCTGGAGGGCGGTGTAGGCCTTGCGGGTGCTGGTCTCGCCGGAGATGAGGACGGCGCGGTCGTCGCGGCGGAAGGCGAGGAGGTGGCCGCCGGCGTCGAGGACAGTGACGCTTACGGTGACTCCGGCTGCTTCGGCGGCGGTGCGGGCGGCGGCCACGAGGGTTTCGGCCTCGTCTGTGGTCAGCGGGGTGATGGCGGTGGTGCTCATGAGGGGTCCTTCGCAGGGGGAGTGGATGTGGTGTGGGGCCCGGTCAGTTCCGGATCGCCGCCGGAGCCCTTTCGTTCACCGTGGACCCGGCGACGACGCGTCCGGCGGTCCGGGTGCGGCGGTCGAGGTAGGCGGCGACGAAGGCGAGGAGCAGTGCGGCGCCGGAGAGCAGGGCGCCGATCCAGTTGGGGGAGGTGTAGCCCAGGCCCGCGGCGATCACGATGCCGCCGAGCCAGGCGGCGAGGGCGTTGCCGAGGTTGAAGGCGCCGATGTTGGCGGCGGAGGCCAGGGTCGGGGCGGCCGGGGCCTGGTCGAGAACCCACTTCTGCAGCGGCGGCACGGTCGCGAAGCCGAGTGCGCCGATCAGCGAGAGGGTGATCGCGGCCAGCACCTTGTTGTGCGCGGTCGCGGTGAACAGGAGCAGGGCCGCACTGAGGCCCGCAAGAGAGGTGAGGAGCATCGGCATGAGCTTGCGGTCGGCGAACTTGCCGCCGAGCAGGTTGCCCAGGAACATTCCGATGCCGAACAGGACGAGCAGCCAGGTCACGGCGCCCTCGGTGTAGCCGGCTACCTCGGTCATCATCGGGGTGATGTAGGTGATCGCGGCGAACACACCGCCGTAGCCCAGGACCGTCATCGCCATGGCGAGCCACACCTGGACGTTCTTGAACGCTGCGAACTCGCTGCGCACGTCCTGCGTCTTGGGCCGGCCCATCTCGGGCACGAGCTTGGCGACGCCCAGGAAGCCGATGACACCGAGCGCGGCGACGATGAGGAACGTGACGCGCCAGCCCCCGGCCTGGCCGATGGAGGTACCGCCGGGGACGCCGACGATGTTGGCCACGGTCAGGCCCATGAACATCAGGGAGATGGCCGAGGCCTTCTTCTCGGGCGCCACCAGGTCGGCGGCGACCACGGAGCCGATGCCGAAGAACGCGCCGTGCGCGAGGGAGGCGACGACCCGGCCGACGAGCATGAGGCCGAAGCTCGGGGCGAGGGCGGAGAGGGTGTTCCCGATGACGAACAGGGCCATCAGGAACATCAGCATCTTCTTGCGGGACACCTTGGTGCCCAGCACGGTCAGCAGCGGCGCACCGATGACGACGCCGAGGGCGTAGCCGGAGACCAGCCAGCCGGCGGTGGGGATGGTGACGCCGAAGTCGCCCGCGACCTGGGGCAGCACGCCCATGATCACGAATTCGGTGGTGCCGATCCCGAAGGCCCCGATGGCCAGGGCCAGGAGCGCGAGAGGCATGGGGAGCTACCTTCCAGGTGATTGCGTGAGACGCTTACGTTCCAACACAATAGTTGCAAGCGCTCGATAAATGCAAGCGCGGTCAAAATTGGAATGAATTTGCCTTCGTGTGCAACTATGAAGGGGATGGCCCGACGAAGGAGGCCCCGATGACCGCAACCGCCCCCGCGCTCACCGCCCTGGCTCACGGCTGGCGCGCACTGTCCCTGCTGCACGACAGGATCGAGGCGCACCTGGAGCGCTTCCTGCAGGCCGAGCACGGTCTGAGTGTGCGCGAGTACTCGCTCCTCGACGTACTGAGCCGCCAGCACGACGGAGAGGGCGGTCACCTGCAGATGAAGCAGGTCGCCGAGGCCGTGGTGCTCAGTCAGAGCGCCACGACCCGCCTGGTCACCCGCCTCGAGGACCGGGGTCTGCTCATGCGCTACCTGTGCCCCACCGACCGGCGCGGCATCTACACGAACGTCTCCGACGCCGGCCTCAAGCTCCTCGAAGAGGCCCGCCCGACCAACGAGACGGCACTGCGCGAAGCACTCCAGGAGGCGGCCGACGACCCCCGGCTGGAATCCTTGGTACGCACCTTCGAGACGGTCCGCGTGCCGGCGGGGGCTGCCGCATGAAGGCGATCACCCTCAACGGATACGGCGGACCGGAGACGCTGCGACTGACCGATCTCCCGGACCCGAAGGTTGCCCCCGGCGAAGTGCTGGTCCGGGTCAGGGCCGCAGGGGTCAACCCGGTCGACTGGAAGCTCGCCGAAGGGCGCCTCGACGCGCTCATGGAGACGCACTTCCCCCTGGTCCCCGGCTGGGATGTGGCCGGAGTGGTGGAGCGGGTCGGCTTCGACGTGGAGGAGTTCGCGCCCGGCGACGAGGTCTTCGGCTACATCCGCAAGGACGCCGTCCAGTTCGGTGCCTACGCCGAACTGGTCTCCGCACACGTGCGCATGCTGGCTCTCAAGCCTGCCGCGCTCACCTGGGAACAGGCCGCGGGTGTGCCCCTCGCCGGACTGACGGCATATCAGGCGATCAAGAGGGTCGGTGTCCGTGCCGGTGACACTGTCCTGGTGCACGCGGCCGCAGGCGGCGTCGGGTCGCTCGGCGTCCAGATCGCCGTGGCGCTAGGCGCACGCGTGATCGGCACGGCGAGTGTGCGCAATCATGACTACGTGCGACAACTGGGCGCGGAGCCCGTGACCTACGGCACCGGGCTCGTCGACCGCGTGGCGCAGTTGGCGCCCGGGGGAGTCGACGTGGCCCTCGACTTCGTCGGCGAAGACGCCGTGGACGCATCGCTGCGCCTGCTCGGGCGGCCGGAGCGGCTCGCGTCCGTTGCTGACCCCGGGGCGGCCGCGAAGGGCGGACACTACGTATGGGTCCGTCCCGACCCGGTGGACCTTTCAGTCCTCGCCGACCTGGCCGAAAGGGGGAAGCTGGGTGTGCATGTCGAGAAGGTGTTCCCGCTCGACGAAGCGGCGGAAGCCTGGCGCCTGAGCAGCCGAGGGCACACGCGTGGCAAGCTCGTGCTGGCCGTGGAAGTGCGCTGAGCGGCTCGGTTGCCCACGTCTGCGGCCGGCCCGGTCCAGGCTCGGCCGCGGGTGTGCCGCGAGGCTGCGCCAGGACAGGGCGGGCCGGGGTGTGCGACTCGCCCGAACCGCTCGGGCCGGCCGTCAGGCAGGTGCGGTTCCGGATTCCACGACCTGCACCAGCGGGGCCAGCTCCGGCCGCGTGTTTGCCTCGTTCAGCGCTTCGCGCAGTGCCGCGTCGTTGGTCGGGCGGGCCTCTTCGAGGAGCTTGAGGCCGGCGTCGGAGACGTTCGTGTAGATGCCGCGCCGGTCGGTGGGGCACAGGTAGCGCATGAGCAGACCCCGGTCCTCGAGGCGGGTGACCAGGCGGGTCGTGGCGCTCTGACTGAGCACCACGGCCTCGGCGACCTGCTTCATCTGCAGGTGACCGCCCTCTCCGTCGTGCTGGCGGCTCAGTACGTCGAGGAGCGAGTACTCGCGCACACTCAGACCGTGCTCGGCCTGCAGAGCGCGCTCGATGTGCGCCTCGATCTTTCCGTGCAGCAGGGACAGCGCGCACCAGCCCTGGGCCAGGGCGGTCAGCGCCGGGTCTGTGGCGGTCATGTGGTCCGAAGCCTCCGTGTGAGCGACTGAAGTCAAGGATAGGGCATGGCCGAAATTGCCTGCGATTGCGCATATGGCGCGCATGCAAGGTATTGGCCATGCAGGTAAGGCGTGCCTGCAGGAGTTGAGTCGCCCACCCACGCGCGCCGGAGAAGGTCATGCCTGATGTGCCCCGGCTTACGTGGAGTCGAGTTGTCGGAGTCCAGGAACTGTCCGGCCGACTCCGCGTCGAGCAGATCAGCGCGCATATCCCGCCCGCCGCCACAACGACGAGCAGATCAAGCGTCAGTCACCTGATCAGCTCGGACATCTCCCGGGCGCCCAGTCGCACCGGCGATCGGGGGTACCGAACCTACTGCGGCGGAATCAACGTGTAGTTGGGCACCGGCCTCTCGCGCTGCGCGTCGTCCCAGCTCCAGATCTTCCCGGCCTCCGGCTTGGGGCAATTCCCGAGATGGATTCCTCGGAGGCACGCACTGCACCAGAGTGCGGCCATGACGTTCACAGAGGACGACTTCGGCATGGTGAAGGCGACGTTGAGGTCAGCTCGTCCACACTCTGGGCACAACTGCCCTGCCAGCGTGGAATCGTCGATCCACGCCTCCTCGTAGATGTTGAGCCATCGTGAGAAACTCACCGAACCACCCATCGACGCCGTCACCCGAGGGCCGGGAGGTCCGACCCACCCCCGCGCTGGCATGCAGTTGCGAAGCCGCCCCGCATCGTCGTACCGCGCAGCCGCGAGTGTATGACCGTCCCGACGCATGGTCGACCGGACAGCTGGTGCAGCACTGGGGCGCGTGTCGGAAGTCCCGCCTGCCCCGCGACGCCCGGCACGCACGCTCGCTGCGTTGTTGCTCAACCGGCCATCCTGCGAGAGGTGCAACAAATTGCTCTGTCAGCGGCATCGAGGCTGCGGACGTCGCTCATATGGTGCGCAGGCCCGGCCGGAACTCCCGGCCGGGCCTGCGGAGGCGTACACATCTGGCGTACGCCGTGCCCGGGCTCCGGGCGCGACAGGACAGAGCCCGGGACGTGTGATCAGGGGCTGTCAAGGGCCCCGGCAGGCTGCGCCTTGGAGAGATTGCCCGACGGGGTGGGGCTGGTTTCCATCTCTTCCGGCGCGGCCGGTATGGCAGGGGACCTGCCGTGCAGTACGGCGTTGACGTGCGCGGTGTCCAGGACGCGTTCCCAGCGGGCGACGACGAGGGTGGCGACGCTGTTGCCGGCGAGGTTGGTCAGGGCGCGGCACTCGGACATGAACTTGTCGATGCCGAAGATCAGCATGATGCCGGCCGCGGGGACGGTGCCGACCGTGGACAGGGTGGCAGCGAGTGCGATGAAGCCGGCGCCGGTGATGCCGCCCGAGCCCTTGGAGGTGAGGAGCATGACGGCGAGAAGGCCGAGTTGCTGGGTGATGCCGAGGGGCGTGTCGGTGGCCTGGCCGATGTAGACGGCGGCCAGGGAGAGGTAGATGGAGCTGCCGTCAAGATTGAAGGAATAGCCGGTAGGGACGGTGAGACCCACGATGTCCCGGCGGACGCCGAGTCCTTCGAGTTTGGTCATCAGGCGGGGCAGGGCGCTCTCCGAGGAGGAGGTGCCGAGGACAAGCAGGAACTCCTCGCGCAGGTAGCGCAGCAGCCGGAAGATGTTGATCTTGAGGAGCGCCGTGACGCTGCCCAGAATCACGATGACGAAGAACGCCGAGGTGCCGTAGAAGAGGCCGATGAGTTGGCCCAGGCTGGTGAGGGTGGACACCCCGTACTTGCCGATGGTGTAGGCCATCGCCCCGAACGCGCCGACGGGTGCGGCCAGCATGACGTAGTGAAGGATCTTGAAGATCACTGCGCTGAGCCGGGTCACGCCGTCCACGACGGGCTCACCGATCGGACCGACGGCCTTGAGAGCGATACCGAAGAGCACGGAGAAGAAGATGACCTGGAGGATGTTGCCCTCGGCGAAGGCGCCGACGGCGCTCTCGGGCACCAGGTCGGTGATGAAGTGCCACCAGCTCTGTCCCTGACCGTCCTTCACGTACTGGGCGGCGTCGCCCTGCAGGTGGAGGTCGCCCGGGTGGGCGTGGACGCCGGCGCCGGGCTGGAACACATTGACCGCGATCAGCCCGACCAGGAGCGCGACGAGGGTGCCTGCCTGGAAATACGCAAGGGATTTCAGCCCTACGCGGCCGACTCGGCCGAGGCTGTCGACACTGCCGATGCCCGCCACGATGGTCAGGAAGACGATCGGGGTGATGAGCATTTTGATCGCCGCGACGAAAGTGGTGCCGACCGGCTCGAGGGCTACTCCTGCCGACGGCCACAGCCAGCCGGTCAGGATGCCGGTGGCGATCGCGGTCAGGACCCAGAAGTAGAGCTGCCGGTACCACGGCTTGGATGCCGTGTGGGTCTGGGACGGTGCTGAGGACGCGGGTGCTGCCATGGCGTTTCTCCTCATTGAGGAACGGGCGCAGCCGGGACGCAGGCGCGGTCCCGCGGGGGCGGGGCCGGTGGGGGAGGAACGCGGCTCGGAAGCAGACAGAAAAGGGGTGCCCAGCGAAAGGGCGGGAGAGTGGGCCGGGACGGCATCGTCCGTGCCGTCCCGGCCACGGCACACAGTTCAGCTCACAGGAGTTCGAGGAGCTTTTCGGTGAACTCGGCAGTGGTGGCGGTGCCGCCCAGATCCGGGGTCCGGACGTCTGTTTTCGCCAGAACCGCCGCGATGGCGTCGGTGACTTCCCTGCCGGCCTCGGGGTGGCCGAGGTGATCGAGCATCATGGCGGCCGACCAGACCGCGCCCAGGGGGTTGGCGATGCCCCGTCCGGCGATGTCGGGAGCGGAACCGTGCACCGGTTCGAACATCGAGGGAAACTCACGTTCAGGGTTCAGATTGGCGGCCGGAGCGATGCCGATGGAGCCTGCCACAGCAGCCGCCAGGTCACTGAGAATGTCGCCGAAGAGGTTGGAACCGACCACCACGTCGAAGCGGGCGGGGTCGAGGACGAACTTGGCGGCCAGCGCATCGATGTGCTCCTGATCCCAGGTCACAGTGGGGTGGGCTGCGGCGCGCTCGGCGACCAGCTCGTCCCAGAACGGCATCGTGTGCACGATGCCGTTCGACTTGGTGGCCGACGTGACCTTGCCGCCGCGCCGAGCGGACAGGTCGAAGGCATAGTCCAGGACGCGAGTTACCCCGGCCCGGGTGAACACGGCCTCTTGTACCGCCATTTCTTCCGGGAAGCCGCGGTTGAGACGTCCGCCGATCTCGCTGTACTCGCCCTCGACGTTCTCCCGGACGACGACGAAGTCGACCTCTCCGGCCACAGCGCCACGCACCGGGCTGTCGATGCCCTCGAAGACGCGGATCGGGCGCAGGTTGACGTACTGGCGGAAGCCTCGGCGGATCGGGATCAGCAGCCCCCACAGGGAGACATGATCGGGCACGCCCGGGTAGCCGACAGCGCCGAGCAGGATGGCGTCCTTGTCACGAAGCTGGTCCAGGCCGTCCTCGGGCATCATCGCGCCGTCGCGCAGGTAGCGCTCGCAGGACCAGTCGTACGTGGTGCAGGTGAAGCCGAATCCGTGGCGACGGCCGATGGCATCGAGGACCTGCTGCGCGGGGGGCAGCACCTCGGCGCCGATGCCATCGCCGGGGATCAAGGCAATGCGGTGGTTCGTCATGCGCCGATTGCAGCAACGGAGCGGTCACGGCGTCCAAGACGCAATTCCGATCTCGCTTATAAGCTGCACTTATCAAGAGTCTGTCGCGGGCAGGACGGTACTCAGGAAGGCCTCGGCGGCCGGTGACAGTCCGGTGCGGCGACTGATCAGTCCGACGCTGAGGGTGCTCTTGGGCTCGATGTCCAGCACCCGCGCTCCGGCACGCTCTGCCAGGGCTCGCCAGGACTCCGTCACCACGGCCAGACCCACCCCCGCCAGAACCAGCGGCAGGATGGCCACTCGGTGCTCGGTCTCGACGGCGATGGCGAACGTGATCCCGCGCTCGACCAGACCGTCGACGTAAGCCCGCATGCCGGTTCCCCGCTGTCCGACGATCAGCCGCTGCCCCGCCAGCTCCTGGCAATCCACGGACTGTCGTCCGGCGAACGGCCCGTCGGGCGGCACCACGAGAACGAAGCGCTGCTCGCCGACGAGGTGGGAAGCCACTTCCTTGTCCGGCAGCGGCCCGGCGGCGGCCAGCAGCCCCAGCTCGACGGCGCCGGTGCGTACCATGTCGATGACGTCCTGGCGGGTGAAAGCGGCCTTGATGGCTACCGCCACCCCCGGCCAGCGGCTGCTGAAGGCCCGGATCATCGACGTCAGCGGCTCCACCGCCTGCGACGGCATCGCCGCCACGTCGAGGCGGCCCTCACGCAGCTCATGTACAGCGGCGACGCTGGCACGGGCCGTCTCCAGACTCCGGACGGCGGCGCGGGCGGGCTCGATCAGCGCTTCACCGGCCTCGGTGAGTACCGCCCGGCGGCCGATGCGGTGGAAAAGAGCGCTGCCCAGGTCCCGCTCCAGCGACTGGACCGTCTGGGACAGCGCGGGCTGTGAGACGTACAGGGCCGACGCCGCCCGGGTGAACCCGCCCTGATCCACAATGGCGAGGAAGTGCTCCAACTGCCGGATGTCCATGGCGCTATCTTCTCCCTCGCCGAAGCCAGGGACTCTGGCGCCTCAGCCTGGACGTCCCCGCGCCGTTCGCCGTTTCCGAGGGGCAGGAACGGCGTACCGAAGGCGGCAGTAGCCGGCATCCGCGGGCGTCCACAGGCCGAGCAGCACCGCATCGCAGCTTCTGCGTGCCGCGTCCTGCTTCCCGCCCGTCTTCGCTCCGCTGTCGGGGATCATTGCGAGGTCCCGTTCCGGCGTCCGTATGCAGCCGTACAGCTGCGTGGACTGCTTGCGCAGCCGCGTCCAGGTCTTGTGACGGTCGCCGACCTTGCCCAGCGTGCCGAAGCACCGCCTTTCCGGGCGAGGTGACTCCGTCCTTCGGAAACCGGTGTCGTTCACTATTCACACCTGAGGACGTACCACCGCCACCGTCCGACCCCGCACAGAGGTTCTGACATGCCATTGGCTGGAGCAATGGCCGACCCGCAGCGCCGCGGCACAGCAAGATGGACGCCCTGACCACCTCATGTGCCAGGAGTCCCGCGTGTACAGGCTGTGTGAGTGGAGCCGCCAGGAGCGCCGTCCGCGCGCAGGCCGCACGGAAGCTGCGTCCTCCGACCGGGCAGCGTCCGTGTTCGCGCCGCTCACTCCGCGACGGAGTGAGCAGTGAGGCGGCCGGGCCGCCTCGGGGCGGCGAGCGGTTCGGCAGCGCGGCCCGGCGATGGGGGCCCGCAGATGCCGGCCGCGCCCGCATGGATGCGCTGGCTGCCCGCCTTCTACATCGCGGGCATCCTGGTGCTCGAACCCATTACGCCCGTGCAGTGGCCGGTGAGCTTTCTGCTCATCGCCCTCCCCGTGATTGCCGCCTTCGCCCACGGCCCCGCTGCAGTCGCCGCCCTCACCGTGTTCGCGATCGCCTTCGAAGCGGTCCTGGCCGGCACCCCGTGCTGCGCGGGCCGCCCGGTGGAATACGTGTGGGAGCGCCATTACGTGGCTGCCTACCTGTGCACAGCTCTGGTCGGCGTCCTTGGAACAATCCTTGCTGCCCACCGCATCCGCCGGGAACGCACTCTCGCCACCGTGCGTTCCGTGGCCGAGATCGCGCAGCGTGTCCTGCTCAGCCCGGTCCCTCACCGCATCGGACGCATTCTGGTGGAAGACCTCTACCTCTCCGCCGCCGCGGAAGCGAGCATCGGCGGTGACCTGTATGAGGCCGTCCCCACTGCCTACGGACTCCGCCTTGTCATCGGCGACGTCCGCGGCAAGGGACTCCCCGCCGTGGAGACTGCCGCCACCCTCCTCGGCGCCTTTCGCGAGGCTGCCCATGACGAACCCGATCTCGTCGCCGTTGCCCGCCGGGTGGAGGTCAGCATGAACCGCAGGGCCGCCCACCTAGCCGGAAACGACATGGGCGAGCGCTTCGTCACGGCCGTCTTCGCGGAGATCCCCAGCCGCCACGTGGTCCGCATCGTCAACTGCGGCCACCCGCCGCCCCTCCTCATCCGCCCCGACGGAGTCACTGAGCTGGAGACGGCCGACCCGGCACCGCCCCTCAACCTCGGCATGCTTCTCTCGGAGGCCTACCACGTCGACGAACACCCCTTCCGCCCCGGCGACCAGTTGCTGCTCTACACCGACGGCGTCACCGAAGCACGCGACCGCACCGGGACCTTCTACCCCCTGCGCCAACGTGTCCTCTCCTGGGGCCCCCTCCAGCCCCGGGAACTCCTCGATCGTCTCCATCACGACCTGCTCATCTACAGCAACAACCGCCTCCACGACGACACCGCGGCCCTCGCCGTCTACCACCTGCCCGACTGAGGGCTGTCCCGTAATCCCTGGCGGGCGCACGACGCCGGCTACGGCACCTCGCTGCGTTGTCGGAACGCCCGAATACGTCCGGTGCGAGGAGGCTCCTCGGCCTTGCGATGCCTCGTATCTGTCGCCGCGCGCTGTTCCGCCAGGGGTTACGGGACAGCCCTTGGGGCGGGTATGTGGTTGCGCATGACGGGTGGGAGTTCATCGAGCCGTGCCTGCCGATCGGTGGGTTCGGCCCGTACCCCGAGCGGTTACGGCAGCAGTTCGAGGGCGTGATCCGGCGGTTCTGGGCGGGCGGGCAGTGCCGGGGGGTGCCGGGGGAGTCCGGTGCCTGGCCGACCGTCCCCAACGGCTTCCGGCAGTGGAGGGACGCAAGGACGGCCTGGCCGAGCTGCCGTACTGCCTGCTTGAACCCTCCGAGGTGGCGGTGCAGGGTGGATCTATGACATGGACAGCACCACCGGTCGAGCGCACCAAGCAGCTGGGCGGCCTGGGTGCCGTAGCCGAGCGTCAGATGTTGGAGGGTTGGCTGATCTGGCATAGGGAAACGTTGCTGGCCAAGTGCGCCAGGCTCGAGCCGGCTCAATTGGCGCGGACGACCGTAGAGCCGTCGAACCTCACCCTCCTCGGCTTGGTCCGGCACATGGCGGAGATGGAGCGATGGTGGTTCCGGCGAAGCTTCGCAGGTGAAGCTGTCGGCGATGTCTTCACGGGCCCGTCAGATGGCAATGAGGGTCTCGACGGAGTTCACGCAGCCGATGCGGAGCGAGACTTCGGACTGTTCCAGACCGAGGTCCAAGCGTGTGACGCGGCGGTGGCCGGGCACGACCTCGACGAGACCTTCATGTCCTCTCGGGGAGTTTCCCTCAGCCTGCGCTGGGTCTACGTGTTGATGATCCAGGAGTACGCCCGCCACAACGGCCACGCCGACTTCCTACGCGAGCGGACCGACGGGGCAACGGGTGACTGAGCTTCTTTCTCAGAACGGTCCGGCAGCAGATGCCCAGGAGATGGCATGAGCAACGAGCGGGTCTCCAGCCTCGGATGTTCTCCCCCGACCATTCGCCGCCGTGTCAAAGAGTGGGCGGAGCAGGAGATATCCGAGGTGGTGCACGTTCTCGCTACCCTGGGAAATGCCGAAGCCGTACCGGACTCTCCCGTGCTCGCTCCCGCGGGACAGCCCTTAGCATGGGGTCCCATGATCGTATGGATCAATGGCACCCACGGTGCAGGCAAGACGACGACCAGTCCACTCGTGCAGCAACTGATCCCGGATTCACGGGTTTTCGACGCCGAGAAGGTCGGCGAGACACTCATGGACATCACGCCGGGGCTGCCCGGGACGGACAACTTCCAGCACTGGCCGCCGTGGCGGCAGCTCGTCGTCGAGACCGCCCACCGCGTACTCGACTACACCGGCGGCACTCTGGTGATCCCCATGACTGTCCTGGTCGAGCAGTACTGGCGCGAGATCAGCACGGGCCTCGCCCAACATGGTATTCCGGTACGACACTTCGTCCTTCACGCCGACCAGGACACCCTCCGCGGGCGCATCGAGGGGGACACTCTTATGGGCCCCTCCCCGTTCCGCCTCAAATACCTTGAGCCCTATGCCGAGGCGGCCCGCACGTGGCTGCACGGCGAGGCCGAGGTCGTCGACACCGCGCACCTCACGCCCGCCCAGGCCGCCCTGCAGATCGCGGAGGCCGTCAAGAGTTGAGGTCCGCCCGCCACGCGATGATGTATCCGATGCTCGGCGACCGTAACGACAGTCTTTCCGGCGACCAGATGAGGGCCGCGGAGTAGGGGATCGGCGCGCCAAGGTTCTCCCCCTGGCCTCTCTCTCCTCGGTGAGGCCAGGGGGAGCGCCTACGTCTCCCTGTATGCCACTGCGGCCCGTGCGGCGGACCTCGCGGGGCTGCCCCCGCCTATGTCGACGTCGGTCCAACATGGCGAGGAATGCCCGTCACGCCCGGTTCCGCTGGTTGCGCCGCCTGCTGAACCGCTGAACGCACGGCGTACGGGTGAGCCGCACGGGCCCGCCGGTAGGTGCCCCAGGGGATCAGGCCGGCCTGGAGCGACAGGCCAGAGGCGTCTCAATATACGCTCATTGTACGGAGTATGTACGCGTAATATGCGCTCCTCGCGGTACGATGGAACCGGAGGTGCTCATGTCCGAGCTGTTCGACGCGGTCGACGCCCTGATCGCGTCCGCGTCCCCACTGCCCCCGCCCGCCGAGCGGGAACGCTTGCGCAGAGCCCATGGGCTGACGCAGGACCAGGTCGCCAAGGCACTCAAGGTGCGCCGGGCCACGGTCGTGTCGTGGGAGAGCGGGAAGACCGAACCGCGGCCCCCGCAGCGCGAGGCATACGCCCGCTTGCTGGAAAAGCTCGCCGACCTCTACCCCGTCAACGCGACTACGCCCGTCCAGGTCACCGATGCAGAACCGGCAGACACGGCTGCTGAAGCCCGTCCCCTGTCCCCGGGGCCATCGGCTGAACCCGACGCCCCACCACAGTCCCGTGCCCCCATGCCGGCGCCGGCGCCGGATGCCACACCGGTCCGTTCCGCGAGGACCTCAAGGCCGATGTCACCGCCACCGGCCGTGAAGCGGTCAACCCCGCGGACGGCCGCGGCCCGGGCGGCCGCCGATCCGCGCTACGCGAACGGTCCGCTCGGTGTGCTGGACGGCGACGGCTCGCTGTACTGCATCGGCGGACTCGTCCTGGACTGTCCCGCCAGGACCATCCCCGCGCTGGTCGACTGGGCCCTGACCGAAGCGCACCTGGGTGCGCCGCGCCTGCACCCGTCGGGCAAGGACGCCGACCCTCTGATCGTCCTTACCGGCGCGGCCGCCGAATGCCTTGGCCTGCCTGAGCGGCTGGAGGACCGGCGTGGCCTGCGGCTGCCCGAGGACCACAAGGTCGTCAAGCAGATCACCAAGGCGAAGTGGAAGCTGACCCGGCGCGGGTTCGGCCCCTGGGCGCGGATCTACCGCCCGACGCAGCACGGGCAGCGCCAGTGTGTGCAGTTCGCGGTCCTGCCCTGGGGCGCTCTCGACTCCCGCTCCTGGGGCACCACCGACCACCTCGCCCCGGCCGCCATCGCCGACGTACTCGGCACCTACGCGACCCGCGTCATCACCCCCCGCGGCTCCACCGCCGTCTCCGGTCTGGAAACCATGACGGCGCTGCGCCCGCCGACCCGTGCCGTACGCGACGAGGACACGGGCAGCTGGGTCTCCGGACCGGTCCCCGGCTCGCTCACCGAACCCGTCGACCCGGCCCCGGTGGAAGCCCCGGATCAGCACCCGGTCGTCGCCGCCCGATACCCGCGCACCCATCAACGCACCCCGGACGAGGTCCTCGACGAGGAGGCGTACGAGTGGACGCGTGACCCGCAACTGCTCACGGACGCTGAGTGCACCCGCAGCCACGCGGTCGGCATCGACGTCAACACCGCTTTCCTCGCCGCCGCGAACCGACTCGTCGTGGGCCTGGGCGCACCGGTTCACATCACGCAGCCGGAGTTCGACAAGAAAACCCCCGGCAGCTGGCTCGTCGACCTGTCCGGCATCGAACTGGACCCGCGCCTGCCCAGCCCCTTCACCCCGCACGGCACCCGCCCCGACGGGCCTGCCTGGTACGCGACACCGACCGTCGCCTACGCCGCCGAACTCATCAGCACCTACCGGTTGCCAGTCACTCTGCGGCCGCTGGAAGCATGGATCCGCACGGAGTCCGGTGCGTACCTGGACCCCTGGTACAAGCACCTGGCCGAGGCGTACAAGCAGACGATGGCCGACCTCGGCGTCGTCACCGGAATGACCGAAGCAAAGTTCCTGACCGCCATGGAGACCCACCAGCAGACCGATCCCGGCATGGCCGCGGTCCTGTCCGCGATCAAGTCGACCGTCAAGGGGGGCATCGGGAAGTTCCGCGAGGGCCCGCAGGGCGCCAGTTACAAGTTCGGCGAGCGCTGGCCGGCGCTGGAACGCCCGACGTGGCGCCCCGACATCCGCGCCGCGATCATCTCCACCGCCCGCGTCAACATGCACCGCAAACTGCTGAAGACGGCCCTCACCACCCAGCAGGCTCCGGCCCCTGACGGACACCTGATGCTCGGCGAGGACGCCTTGCTGCCGATCGCGCTGCTCTCGGACTGCGCCGTCTACCTCTCCGACGGGCCGTCCCCGTTGGACGTCCTGCCGCACACCGCCGACGGGAAGCCGGCCCCGGGCACGTTCCGGCTCGGCGTCAGCCCCGGCATGGTCAAGCACGAGGGGACCCAGGAGATGCTGTGGGCCGTCGCGATGCTCGACGAAGGACATAACCCGGCCCGGCACATCAAGGGCACCGACGCCGCGATCGACGGAGAGTAGGAGCACTCGGTGGGCATCCTCGGAGACAGCCTCGACAAAGCCACCGCCGGCACGGCGACCCGGCCGATCCCGAAGTCGGCCGGTGCGCAGATGCGGTTTCTGGTCAAGCAATACAAGGGAACACGGGCCGTGGCCGAACTGCTGGGCATCTCCCAGCGCACCGTCGAAAGGTACGTCAAGGACCAGTTCAAGAAGCCGCACGCCGACCTCGCGGCCCGGCTCGCCGATCAGGTCCGCATCCGGTGGCAGCCCCGGGTCAAGGAGAAAGCGAAGAGGCAGGCCGCCACCTCCACCGGCATCGTCGTCGAGACCCGGGCACGGTTCGGATTCACCGCCGCACCGGGCAGCACCGACGACGGACGCATCCGGCTCATCACCCAGCACCTCCCACCCGAGTACGCCGCCCGCCTCTTCGACGCACGAGCCGCCGGCGCCACCGACCAGCAACTCCAGGCCGTCGTCGCCGAAGGTCTCCAGGAGCAGTACTTCAAGGACCGCGGCCGCCGCGCCGAAGGCCTCGTGGTCGAGTTCACCGACATCGACTACGTGGAGCTGGACTACTAGGGAGTGTGCCGGAAGTCCCGCCGTCCGCCCGAAGGGTGGGCCCGGCGGCGTCCGGTGCGTGCGATCGGACTCCCATTTTGTGAGCGCCTCCAAGGGCTGTCCCGTAACCCCTGGCGGGGCTGAAGCGCTCTGGGCGGCGAGATGACCATTGCGTTGGTCGGAGAGTTGATCTCTGTTTGGCGACGTTTCCTGCGTCGTTGCAGACCGGGTGCCTAGGATCGTCGGCATGGCACTGCGACCTGTTCAGGTGAACATAAAGGCTCTTGACGACTCGGCGGTCGGCCGGTTCTGGGCGGAGGCGCTCGGCTGGAGTGTTTCCAGCGAGGGACCCGGCGTGACCAACGTTGAACCCGGCGGCGGCTTCGTTTGGCCGGACCCGGTCGCCGTCTGCATCGACGTCGTTACCGTCCCGGAGCCCAAGACGACAACAAAGAACCGTGTACACCTCGATCTTTCCACCACCTCTGCGGCCCATCAGGCGGAGCTGGTCGCACGCCTCCGGGCTCTCGGTGCGACGCCCGCCGACGTGGGACAGGGCGACGTGCCGTGGACGGTCCTCGCCGACCCGGAGGGCAACGAGTTCTGCGTGCTGGAGCCTCGGGAGATCTACCGGGACACCGGGCCGATTGCCGCGGTGGTGGTCGACTGCGTGGATCCGCGGGCCATGGCCCGGTTCTGGGGTGAGGCGGTGGACTGGACCCTGCACGAGGTGACTGACGATCATGCGGTGTTGCGTTCCGCCAAGGATGTCGGCCCGTATCTCGAGTTCCTCCGCATGCCCGGCGTGAAGACCGTGCCGGACCGCGTCCATCTTGACCTGTTGCCGTACCCCGGTGACGACAAAGCAGCGGAGGTGGCCCGGCTGCGGGGCCTCGGCGCCACCGACCTCGACCTCGGCCAGGGCGACGTCCCGTGGACGTGCCTGGCCGACCCGGAGGGCCACGAGTTCTGCGTACTCGGCCGGTCCTGACGCGGAAGTCTCAACGGCACCCTGACTCGTGATCCCTGTCTGCTCATGCGCGCCATGGCCCCGGGTGGGTTGGGCTGCGGCGTCTCGGTCGATTCGGGCGGCGCGAGCCGGCCCGCAGGGGCGAACAGCTCGCTTGCCGAGCACAACGCCCAACCGCCAACTGGCGTGCTCAGCCACGACTGTGACTGAGCACGCCAGTTGAGCGTTTCGGTGACCCGAGTCACACCCGGCTCCTGTCAGCAATCGGGGCGCCGTCTCGTTCAAGGGGCACGCGAACGAGACAGGAGCAACGCCATGAAGCACCGCATCGTCGTACTCGGCGCCGGATACGCCGGGGCCTTCGCCGCCGGAAACCTGGCCCGCCGGCTCTCCCCCGCCGACACCGAGATCACCGTCGTCAACGCCGCGCCCGACTTCGTTGAGCGGATGCGGCTCCACCAGCTCGCGATCGGCCGGGACCTCGCGTTCCGCAAGCTCGCCGACGTATTCGCGGGTACCGGAGTGCGGCTGTGCCTGGCGCGCGTCACCGGCGTCGACCCCGAGCGCAGTACCGTCGCCGTGACCGGCGAGGACGGCGACGGCGAGCTCGCGTACGACACGCTTCTCTACGCCCTCGGCAGCTCCGTAGCCCACCATGAGGTCCCCGGCGTGGCCGAGTACGCCTTCGATGTGACCGGCCTGTCCTCGGCACTGCGTCTGCGCGAGCGCATGGCCGGACTGGGCGAGGGCGGCACCGTGCTGGTCGTCGGTGAGGGGCTGACCGGCATCGAGACCGCCACCGAGTTCGCCGAGTCCCGGCCCGACCTCTCGATCGCGCTCGCCGCCCGCGTCGAGCTGGGCGCCTGGCTCTCCCCGAAGGCCCGCCGTCACCTGCGCCAGGCCTTCGACCGGCTCGGCATCACCGTCCATGAGCACACCGGGATCGAAGCCGTCGAGCCGACACGGGCGATCGCCGCCGACGGTACGTCCATCCCGGCCGACGTGACCGTGTGGTCGGCCGGGTTCGCCGTGCACCCCATCGCGGCCGCCAGCGGCCTGGAGGTCGCCGAGACCGGCCAGATCGTCGTCGACCGCACCATGCGCTCGGTCTCGCACCCGGACGTCTACGCCGCCGGTGACTGCGCCTACGCGATCGGCGAGAACGGTCGGCCGCTGCCGATGTCCTGCGCCTCGGCCGGCTTCACCAACATGCAGGCGACCGCCGCGATCATCGCGCGCCTGACGGACAGTGAGGTCCCGACCACCGGACTGAAGTACTACGGCAACCACATCAGCCTCGGGCGGCGGGACGCGATCTTCCAGATGGTGGACGGGGACGTCCGGTCGAAGTCCTGGTTCCTGGGCGGCAGGACCGCCGCGCGGCTCAAGTCGGGCGTGCTCAAGGGGGCCGGGTGGAGCGTCGCCCACCCGACCTTCGGCATGCCGAAGCGCAAGCGCCGCCTGGCCACCGGACCTGACCGGGTCGGTGTGAGGGTCGCCGCATAGGCTGTCGCGCATGGACAGCGCAGCCATCGATCGGTTCGAGGCCAGCCGGGACCGGCTGGCCTCGCTCGCGTACCGTCTGCTCGGCTCGGCGGCCGACGCCGAGGACGCCGTGCAGGACGCGTTCCTGCGCTGGCAGGCCGCGGACCGGGAACGTATCGAGGTGCCGGGGGCGTGGCTGACCAAGGTCGTCACCAATCTCTGCCTCGACCAGCTCCGCTCGGCACAGGCGCGCCATGAGCGCGCTGTCGGGGACTGGCTGCCCGAGCCACTCCTCGAGGGCGACCCGATGCTCGGCCCTGCCGATACCTTCGAGCAGCGCGAATCGGTGTCCTTGGCGGTACTGACCCTCATGGAGCGCCTCTCGCCGGTCGAGCGGGCCGCTTACGTCCTGCGTGAGGCCTTCTCGTACCCCCACGCCGAGATCGCCGGGATTCTCGACATCACCGTGTCCGCGAGCCAGCAGCATGTCCACCGGGCCCGACGCCGGGTCGCCGCCGAGCGCCGCGGCGGCGACGAGGTGGACCCCGCGTCCGCGCGCCGGATCGTCGAGGAGTTCCTCGCCGCCGCCACGTCGGGGCGCACCGAACGTCTGGTGGCGATGCTCACCGCCGACGTGACCGCGGTCTCGGACGGCGCCGGACTGGCCAGGCGGCTGCTGCGGTACAGGACGCGCGAGCGCGTCGCCTCCTACGTGCGGGCCGGCTTCAAGCCCACTCCGGCGAAGCGGCGGCTGGCCGGCGGCTCCCTCGCGATCCACGTCGCGCTGGTCAACGGCTCCCCGGCGATCATCGCCGTGGTCGACGACCGGGTCGTGGGCGCCGTGGCGTTCGAAGTCAGCGACGGCAAGGTCGCGTCCCTGCGCGGCATCGCCGCCGCGGACCGGCTCGCGCGCCTCAATGAGGCCTGGCGGCAGCACGAACCCGACGCGCCGGTCATCAACGCATGGTGACCGGAGCCACCGGAATCCAGTGACCTGAGTCGGAGCGAGGACGACGCCCCTTCCCCCCGCGCTGCACAGCAGTACGGGGCCGGAGCACGTCGGTCCCCCGAATGGACCGGCGCGCGTGCTCAGGCGCCGCTTCAGTAGATCGCGGCCGGCCGTCAGATGCAGGTAGCGGTTCGTCCGACGCCGGAGAGCTCATGCGACGGGCATCCCTCACCGCATGGGTCTGGTCATGCCTTGCCACGGACGACGGTGACGGGGCAGTGTGCGTGCTGCAACAGTGCTTGGCTCACCGACCCCAAGAGCAGTCCGGCAAAGCCGCCGCGCCCTCTGGCTCCGACGACCACGAGCTGCGCAGTCTTGCTCGCCGCGATCAGTACCTCGCGGGTTTCGCCGCCCACCGCGTCGTGTCTGACCCTGACGTCCGGATACCTCTCCGTACGGCCGGCGAGTGCCTGGGCCAGCAGACGCTACGGGCTCTCGGGGCCCGTACCGAGCGGTGCATAGTCCGGCAGCCACGCGTGCACCGCCACGATCTCAGCCCCGCGCAGCGCCGCCTCAGCGAAGGCGAAGTCGACCGCCTTCTCACCGACCGGGGAGCCGTCGACCCCCAGCACGATCGGCCCGGCGCCGGCCTGTTCCTCACGGACCACCATCACCGGACACTGGCCGTGGGCGGCCAGGGACACCGCCGTTGATCCCAGCAGCATGCCGATGAAGCCACCCATACCCCGGGAGCCGACGACCACCAGGTCCGCGGCTCGCGACTCAGCCTCCAGCACCGCCACCGCGTCGCCGGTCACCACGGCCTCGGTGACCTCCACCTCGGGCGCCACGCTCCGGGCATGCTGCGCAGCCTCGTGCACCAGGCGATTGAGCGGCGACGGGTCCAGCGGTGCATACATGGGCCTGACAGGCCAACTGAAGGCGTGCACCACGCGCAGCTCAGCACGACGCCGCTGGGCTTCCCCCGCAGCCGCTTCCACCGCGGAAAGACTCGACGACGAGCCGTCCACTCCCACGACAACCAGATTTCCCACCGCTCCTCCATCACTCGCCTCGGCTTCCAACCTTTACCCCGACGAGGCGTTGCTGCCATCTGGCGAAGCCACAGCGGCAGTGCCGAACTTCATCAGCTGCACATCTGCGCACAGCAGGTTCGACGACGCCACGAGTTGGCCGACCCGAGCGGGGACCTGACCTTCGACGACTCGGGCGCCGCAGTGTTCGGAGGTCTAGACCAAGTGGTCTAGACCTCAACTGGAAACTCCGGTATACCTTCTTCAATTCCGCTCGAACGGAGGTTGGAGTGCGCATAAACAGGCATGCTGCTCGACTGGTCAGAGCGATAGCGCTCGGATTGTTCGTGCCCCTCCTGGCAGTGCCGTCAGCAGGCGCCGAACCCGTCCCCGCGAACACCGACGTCAACCCCCGCCCCGCCGTGGTGCCCGCTCTTCAGCAGTGGGAGGGTGGCACGGGTGCGTTCGAGTTGCGCAAGCACAGCCGGATCGTGCTGGCCAAGAGGCAGGCCGACGAACTCGACGACCAGGGAGCGCAACTCTCGGCCGAGATCGAAGAGGTGACAGGGCACAAGCCGGCCGTGTCCCCCCGGATCCCGCAGGACGGCGACATCGTCCTGTCGATCGATCCCTCCCTCGCCGACGCGACGGGTGGCGCCCGGTTCGCCGAGGAGGGGTACACCCTTACGGCGACCGATCGCAACGTGACGATCACCGCGCCGACCGCGAAGGGCGTCTACTACGGCACCCGCAGCCTTCTGCAGATCCTTCTGCTCGACGACGGCCGCGATTCCGTCCCCGTGGGCACGGCCGTGGACTGGCCCAACTACAAGGTCCGCGGCTTCATGCTGGACGTCGGGCGGCGGTTCTTCACCGCCGACTACATCCGCGACTACCTGCGGGTGATGGGCTGGTTCAAACTCAACCAGCTGCAGTTGCACCTCAACGACAACGGTTTCAAGGGCGACAAGCCCTGGAGCGAGGTGCAGGCCGGCTTCCGGCTCAAGACCGACAACCCCGAGCTGGCCGGGCTGGCTTCCCGGGACGGGTCCTATGACCGCGCCGACTGGGACTCCTTCGAGGACACCGCCGCCGCGAACGGTGTCACGATCATCCCCGAGATCGACGCGCCCGCCCACTCGCTGGCGTTCATCCGGTTCCGCCCGTCGCTCGGCCTCGACAACGGCCAGTCCGACCACCTCGATCTGTCCAAGCCTGAGACCACCGCGTTCATGAAGTCGGTGTTCGACGAGTTCGTGCCCTGGTTCCGCAGTCCCGATGTGCACTTCGGCGCCGACGAGTACACGGTGGACAAGCCCCGCTACAAGGTCTACTTCAACGAGATGGCCGCCCACATCCGCGCGCTCGGCAAGCAACCGCGGGCCTGGGGCAGCCTGTCGGTCATGGCGACCAACAGCGACGGTTACGACCGCGACGTGACCATGAACAGCTGGAACAACGGCTGGTACGGGCCGCAAGCGCTCAAACGAGACGGCTACTCCTTCATCAACACCAACGATGCCCTGCTCTACATCGTCCCGTTCGCGGGCTACTACCACGGCCACGGGCTGGACGGTAAGTACCTCTATGACCAGTGGGAGCCGAATGTCTTCCCCGGCGGGCAGAGCGTGGCCCCTCGTGACCCGCAGTTGCTCGGAGCCATGTCGGCGGTGTGGAACGATCTGACGGAGGCCACCTACTCGGAGTTGGACGTACACGGGCTGGTCGAGCCCACGTTCGGCACGCTGGCTCAGAAGATGTGGAGCGGGGCCAAGGCCGATATGCCGTACAGCGCCTTCCTCGACACGGTCCGCAAGCTTGGTGTGGGCACCGGGCTGACGAAGGTCTCCACGACACTCGCCGCGTCGGCGTCGGGGGAGGTGAGCCTGGGGAAGGAGGCGACCGCCTCCGCCGGTGAGGCGGCCGCGGCCTTCGACGGAGTGCGCACCACCCACTGGTCCAGCGGTCCAGGAGATGAGGCATGGCTGCAGGTCAACCTCGGCAAGCCGGTCGCGATCAGCAAGGTCGAGCTGGACTGGGCGCCCGACCACGGGCGGGACTACGAGGTCCAGGTGTCACGTGACGGCGAGAAGTGGACCACGGTCGCGAGCCGTACCGGCCGCGAAACCGCGGGAGCAGACACTCTGACGTTCGATCCGGTCACGGCACGGCACGTACGGCTCGTCGGCACGCAGGCCGACAAGAAGCAGAACGGGTACGCCCTGTGGAGCATGCGCGTCTTCGAGGTGCCGGACCTGGCACTGCACCGGCCGACCACCGCGTCCTCGACCGAAGTGGCGAGCCTGGGACCGGAGAACGCCACCGACGGCGACGGCAGGACCCGATGGGCCAGTGCCTACCGTGACGATGAATGGATCCAGGTCGACCTCGGCTCCCCGCAGGCCGTCCAGCGTGTCCTGCTCGACTGGGAGAACGCCTCAGGTCGTGACTACGACATCCAAGTCTCCGGCGACGCCGCCAACTGGAAGACAGTGGCCTCGGTTCGGGGCAAGCCGTCCGGCGCCCGCGTGGACGAGCTCACCTTCGATCCGGTGACCGCCCGGTACGTGCGGATGCAAGGCATCAAGCGGACAACCGGCTGGGGCTACTCGCTGTGGCGCCTGGAAGTTCGTTCCATGAGCCCGGAGCCCGACCCCGCGTGACCCGCGAGTGGGCGCAGAGGCTTTGAGATCACGAGGGATCCGCACCGGTCGTGGCGTCGCCCGTGCGACTGGCGCGGATCCCTCGAGTCGAGCCTCGACGGCGAACCGGATGCGGCCCGCGACCGGGCCGCCGCAGCGGTCCTGGCCCTGGTGGGCGTTGGAAAATGGCACTGCTCGAGGTTTGCTGTGGCAGGACATCCGGCGGCCGCCGTTGCACTTTTCGGTGCAACGG
>NZ_JBHVEE010000150.1:0-23874 GCF_042802415.1 Streptomyces sp. NPDC057486
ACCGTGAACGGTGCCGGGGCCTTCGTGCGTGCCGGATGTCAGGCCTTCGCAGGCTCCGGCTCCTCGGAGGTGATCTCCTCCGACTGGGCCGTGCCCGGAACGCCCGCCTTCTTCGCGCGCTTGATGGCCTTCTTCGTCGCGCGGCGCTCCTTGCGGAGCTCCACCATCGCGTAGAGCGTCGGCACCAGCAGCAGCGTCAGCAGCGTCGACGTGACCAGGCCGCCGATCACCACGACCGCGAGGGGCTGCGAGATGAAGCCGCCCTCGCCGGTGACGCCGAGCGCCATCGGGAGCAGGGCGAAGATCGTCGCGAGTGCCGTCATCAGGATCGGGCGGAGGCGGTGGCGGCCGCCCTCGATGACTGCTTCGACGACGCCCAGTCCCTGCGTGCGGTACTGGTTGATCAGGTCGATCAGCACGATCGCGTTGGTCACCACGATGCCGATCAGCATCAGCATGCCGATCATCGCCGCGACGCCCATCGGGGTTCCGGTGACGACGAGGAGGCCGATGGCGCCGGTCGCCGCGAACGGGATGGAGACCAGCAGGATCAGCGGCTGGACCAGGGACCGGAAGGTCGCGACCAGCAGCATGAAGACGATCGCGATCGCCGCCAGCATGGCCAGGGCCAGCTTCACGAACGCGTCGGCCTGGTCCGCGGTGACGCCGCCGATGGTGGCGGTGGCGCCGTCCGGGAGGTCCAGGTCCTTGATCGCTTTCTGGAGGGCGGTGCCGACCGCGCCGGTGTCGTCGCCGATGGGCTTGGCGGTGATCGTCGCGGCGCGCTGGCCGTCGATCCGGGTCATCGAGACCGGTCCGGGGACCAACTCGACGTCGGCGATCCGACCGAGCTTGACCGGGCCGAGCGAGAGGTTCTTCAGCTCGGCCATCGTGGTGGCCGGATGGGCGGACTTGATGACGACGTCGCGCTCGGTGTCGTCCATGATCGCCTTGCCGGACGGGGTGCCGCGCACCGCACCGGCGACGGCCGCGCCAAGGGTGGCCTCGTTGAATCCGGCAGCCGCGGCCTTGGGGTTGGCCTTGACCGAGATGCGCGGAATGCTCTGCGCAAGGTCGCTCTGGACGTCGGTGACGTCCTTGAGCTTGGCGACCTCGGCGCGCACCTTCTCGGACGCCTTCTTCAGGGTGTCCGCGTCCGCGGACTTGACCACGACGCTGAGGTCCTGGCTGCCGAAACCGTCGCCCGCGGCGATGGTGGTGTCACCGATGCCGTCGAGCTTGCCCAGGGCCGCATCGATGCGCTTCTGGGCGGCGTCGTAGTCGGCCGAATCCTTCAAGGTGACCTGGTAGGAGGCCTGGTTGGCGCCCGTACCGCCGCCGAAGGCCGCCATGAAGCCGGAGGAGCCGACGGTGACCTGGTAGTCCTTGACGCCCTTGTCCTCGTCGAGGAGCTTTTCGACCTTCTTGGCCGCCTCGTCGGCGGCCGCCAGGCTGGTGCCGGGGGCCAGCTCCTGCTTGATGGAGAGGACTTCCTGCTCGCCCGGGTCGAAGAAGTTGGTCTTGAGCAGCGGTGCCATGCCGAAGGTGCCGAAGAGCACGGCCACGGCGATGACGATGCTGGTGATGCGGCGCCGGGTCGCGAAGCGCAGCACCGGGACGTACAGCCGCTGGAGCCTGCTGCGGGCCTCCTTCTCCTCGGCCTTGCGGCGGGCCTCGTCCGGGTTCTCCGTGCTGCCCTTGGGAGCGCGCAGGAACCAGTACGACAGGACGGGAACCACGGTCAGCGAGACCAGCAGGGAGGCGAGCAGGGCCGCGGTGACGGTCAGGGAGAACGAGCCGAAGAGCTCGCCGACCATGCCGCCGACCAGACCGATCGGGAGGAAGACCGCGACCGTGGTGAGGGTCGAGGACGTGACCGCGCCGGCCACTTCCTTGACCGCCCCGATGATCGCGGACTGCCGCTCCTCGCCGTAGCCGA
Source organism: Streptomyces sp. NPDC057486 (assembly GCF_042802415.1). NCBI lineage: Bacteria > Bacillati > Actinomycetota > Actinomycetes > Kitasatosporales > Streptomycetaceae > Streptomyces > Streptomyces sp. NPDC057486. The sequence goes on from NZ_JBHVEE010000150.1 coordinate 1,940, forward strand.
GGTGGCGCTTGATGTTCTCCAGGACCACGATCGAGTCGTCCACGACGCGGCCGATCGCGATGGTCAGCGCGCCGAGCGTGAGCAGGTTGAGCGACAGGTCGCGGGTCCAGAGCACGATCAGTGCGAGAACCACGGAGAGCGGGATGGAGACCGCAGTGACCAGCGTCGAGCGGAGCGACGCGAGGAAGACCAGGATCACGATGACCGCGAAGAGCAGACCGAGCGCGCCCTCGGTGGTCAGACCGGAGATCGCCTTGGAGACGGCGGGGCCCTGGTCGGAGACGACGGTCAGTTCGGCGCCGGCGCCGAGGTCCTTGCGGAGGTCCGGGAGCTTGTCCTTGACGGCCTCCGAGATGGCGACGGCACTGCCGTCCTTGTCCATCGTGGCCATCACGGCGAGGCTCGGCTTGCCGTTCGTACGGGTGATGGAGACCGCGGTGGACGGCTCCTGCTTCACCGTGGCGATGTCACCGAGGCGGACCGGCTTGCCGGGCTTGCCGGTGGCCGGGTCCTGACCGGCGACCTGCAGGTCCTCGATCTGCTTCAGTGAGGTGAAGGCCCCGCCGACCTGGACGGTGCGGCTCTTGCCCTGTTCCGAGAACGATCCGGCCGGGACCGTGGCGCCGCCCGCCTGGAGGGCCTGGGCAAGGGATCCGGCGTTCAGACCGGCGGCCGCGAGCTCCTTGTCGTCGGGGGTGATGGAGACCTGGAGGTCCTGGACGCCGTCGACGGTGACCTGGCCGACACCGTCGATGTCCTCCAGGGCGGGGACCACGGTGCGGTCCAGCTGGTCGGCGAGCGCCTGCTGGTCCTTGTCGGAGGTGACGGCGAGGACGACGGTCGGGATGTCGTCGGTCGAGCCTGCGATGACCTGCGGGTCGACGTCGTCGGGCAGCTGGATGCGGGCGCGGTTGACCGCCTGCTGGATGTCGGCGACGAGCTGCTTGGTGCCTTCGTCGCCGAAGTCGAAGGACGCCCTGATGAGGGCGTTGCCCTCGCTGGCGGTCGAGGTGACGCCGGTGACGCCGTCGACGGCCTTGATGGACTTCTCGAGCGGTTCGACGACCTGCTTCTCGACCACATCGGGGGACGCACCCTGGTAGGGGGCGAGCACCGAGACCATCGGGAGTTCGATGGTGGGGAACAGTTGCTGCTTGAGCTGCGGGATCGCGATCGCTCCGAAGACGAGCGCGACGATCGAGATCAGCCCGATCAGGGCCCTTTGCGCGAGGCTGAATCTGGACAGCCAGGACATGGGTGGGTCTCTCTTCCGTGGCGTACGCGGCAGGTGGGCGGGTGACGCGGGGACAGACCCGGCCCAGTTACACCATCGCTCATCCACGGGGGTGGAAGCGTCGACCCCAGGGCCACTTTCTTATGTGGCGCGTACCGCAGGTGGAGTACGCCGCTTCTCCACCCTCACTCCGCCCGCGGACGCACCAGGCCCGATTCGTACGCAAAAACCACCAATTGGGCCCGATCGCGGGCGCCCAGTTTCGCCATGGCCCGGTTCACATGGGTCTTGACGGTGAGTGGGCTGACGACGAGACGCTCGGCGATCTCGTCGTTGGAGTGCCCGCCTCCGACGAGGACCAGCACCTCTCGTTCGCGACCGGTGAGCGCGTCGAGCCGCTCGGAGTACTCCGCGGCACTCGGCCCCTCATCGCCCGAACTCCCGCCCTGCGCAAGGAAGGTGGCGATCAGTCCCTTGGTGGCGGCCGGCGAGAGGAGCGCCTCGCCGCCCGCGGCGATACGGATGGCATTGAGCAGTTCGTCCGGTTCGGCGCCCTTGCCGAGGAAGCCTGAGGCGCCGGCCCTCAGCGACTGCACCACATATTCGTCGACCTCGAAGGTGGTGAGCATGACGACCCGTACGTCAGCCAGCTCCGGGTCGGCGCTGATCATCCGGGTCGCGGCCAGTCCGTCCGTACCGGGCATCCGAATGTCCATCAGCACCACGTCCGCGCGCGTCGAGCGGGTCAGCGCCACGGCCTCCGCTCCGTCGGCCGCCTCGCCGACGACCTGCATGTCGGGCTCCGAGTCGACCAGCACCCGGAACGCGCTGCGCAGCAACGCCTGGTCGTCGACGAGCAGGACCCTGATGGGTGGTGGTGTCATGTGCCTTCCCCCGTCCGGCCCGCCATGCCCGGTGTCCCCGGCTCTCCCGTTCGGGCCTTGAGCGGCAGGATCGCATGAACCCTGAATCCGCCGCCGTAGCGGGGCCCGGCCGTGAGGATGCCCCCCAGGGCGGTGACGCGCTCGCGCATACCGAGCAGACCGTGGCCGCCGCCGTCGGCCCCGGCGCCCGCACCCTCGGGGCTGCCCGCGCCGTTGTCGAGGACCGTGACCTCGGCCGTCCCCCCGACCCGTACGACACTGACCTCGGCCTTCGCCCCGGGGCCCGCGTGCTTGCGCACATTGGTCAGCGCTTCCTGGATCACCCGGTACGCGGCCAGGTCGACGGCCGCGGGCAGCGGGGGCCTGCGGTCGACGCAGGCCACCTGGACCGGGAGCCCGGCGCGCCGCACCGTCTCCACGAGTTCGTCGAGGACCGCGAGACCGGGTGCCGGTTCGGTCGGCGCCTCCGGATCGCCGGACTGGCGCAGCAGCCCGACCGTGGCGCGGAGTTCGTTGAGTGCGGAGCGGCTGGCCTCCCGGACGTGGGCGAGCGCCTCCTTGGCCTGGTCGGGGCGCTTGTCCATGACATGGGCGGCGACCCCGGCCTGCACATTGACCAGGGCGATGTGGTGGGCGACGACATCGTGGAGATCACGGGCGATCCGCAGCCGTTCCTCGGCGACCCGCCGCCGGGCCTCCTCCTCGCGGGTGCGTTCGGCGCGTTCGGCGCGTTCCCTGATCGCGTCGACGAACGCCCGCCGGGAGCGGAGGGCGTCCCCGGCGGCGCCCGCCATGCCGGTCCAGGCGAAGACCCCGAGGTTCTCCTGGCTGTACCAGGGGGACGCGCCGAAGGCCATCGCGGACGCCGTCAGCACGGCCATGGTCAGCAGGCCGACCCGCCAGGTGGTGGGCCGGTCGGTGGATGCGGCGACCGTGTAGAGCGCGATGACCGCGCTCATGACCACCGGGGCGGGCGGGTCCACCAGCACGAACTCGACGATGGACAACCCACCGGTGGCGGCCAGCACCGCCATGGGGTTGCGCCGCCGCAGGACGAGCACGGCGGCGGCGAGCACCATCAGGACCACGCTGCCCGCCTCGGGCGTGCGGGTGCCGAAGCTGGGCCCGTTCGGGGCGTTCGGGTCCGCGAACGATCCGACGATCATCGCGACGAGTACGGCCGCGGCGAGCGCACCGTCGAACGCGAGGGGATGGTCGCGCAGCCAGCGCCGGACGCGCAGGAACCCGGTTCCGAGGGTGGTCACGTCAAGCTACGGTACGGCGTGTCGCGCACGGATACGGTGCACCCGCGGCAGGGACCGCAGGCAGAGCGTGGCAATCCGGGCAGAACCGTGCCCCGTGACCGGCGGACCGGACACGGGGCACAGTGCGTGTGTGCAGGTGTTGGAGCAACCGGCGTCAGCCGGGGATCAGACCCTCGTCGCGGAGCATGTCGCGCACCTCTTCGAGGGTGGCGTCGGGCGACGGCAGGATCAGTTCGGACGGCTCCAGGGAGTCGTCCGGCACAGGTGTGCCGAACTCGCGCACCGCGGCGAGGAGCGCCTGGAGCGTGGCGCGGAAGCCCGGGCCGTCGCCGCTCTCCATCTCGGCGAGCAATTCGTCGTCGAGCTTGTTGAGCTCGGCGAGATGGCTGTCGGCCAGGACTACCTGGCCCTCCCCCATGATCCGAACGATCATGACGTCCGCCTTACTGCTTGTCGAACCTGTGCGGGGACTGCGAGGACTGCTGCTGGGCGGCGTCCTGCGGGCCGCCCTCGATGGCCTGCTGCGGGGCGGAGCCGCCGGCCAGTTCGGCCTTCATCCGCTGCAGCTCCAGCTCCACATCCGTACCACCGGAGATCCGGTCCAGCTCGGCGGCGATGTCGTCCTTCGCCGTCCCGGTCGGGTCGTCCAGAGCGCCGGAGGCGAGCAGCTCGTCGATCGCACCGGCGCGCGCCTGGAGCTGCTGGGTCTTGTCCTCGGCCCGCTGGATCGCCAGGCCGACGTCGCCCATCTCCTCGGAGATCCCGGAGAACGCCTCGCCGATCCGGGTCTGCGCCTGGGCGGCGGTGTAGGTGGCCTTGATGGTCTCCTTCTTCGTACGGAAGGCGTCGACCTTGGCCTGCAGCCGCTGGGCCGCGAGAGTGAGCTTCTCCTCCTCACCCTGCAGCGTCGCGTGCTGTGTCTCCAGGTCGGTGACCTGCTGCTGGAGTGCGGCGCGCCGGGACAGCGCCTCGCGGGCCAGGTCCTCGCGGCCGAGCGCGAGCGCCTTGCGGCCCTGGTCCTCCAGCTTGGACGTCTGGCCCTGCAGCTGGTTCAGCTGCAGCTCCAGGCGCTTGCGCGAGGTCGCCACATCGGCGACACCGCGGCGCACCTTCTGAAGCAGCTCCAACTGCTTCTGGTACGAGTAATCGAGGGTCTCGCGCGGATCCTCGGCCCGGTCAAGGGCCTTGTTTGCCTTCGCGCGGAAGATCATCCCCATACGCTTCATGACACCGCTCATGGGCTTCGCGCGCCCCCTTCTGACGGACTGGGCTCCAGCACTCCAACAGAACCCACAGTACGGGCCCTGTCTCTATTACCGCACTGTTCGAGCACGGATGTGCTCCTCCCCAAGGACGACTGCCCCCGGTTACCGCTCCGGCCCAGGGAGTAGGCGACCCTCGGGGAAACCGGTGGCAACGTCCGATCTGCGCCTCTCGGGACACCTGGAAGGACGCAGGCCGTTGCCGGATCGTTCCCGACCGGGCTGGGGTCGTCGCGGCCGACCCCGTACCCTTGGGTTTTGTGTTCCGTAGCCGTTCGAAGGATGAGAAGGCCCCCGCCACCAAGGTGACGGCGGACCTCTCCACGCAGCCCCGCGACCCGCAGGCCCCCAAAGGTCGCCCCACCCCCAAGCGCAGCGATGCCCAGTCGCAGCGCCGTCGTGCCTCCAGTGGCGCGCCGCTCGACCGCAAGGAGGCCATGAGACGCCAGCGCGAAGCGCGCCGGGTGGACCTGGCCAAGCAGCGCGAGGCGCTCGCCAGCGGCGACGAGCGCTACCTGCCGGCCCGTGACAAGGGTCCGGTGCGGCGCTTCGTCCGCGACTTCGTGGACTCGCGCTTCTGCATCGCGGAGTTCTTCCTGCCGCTCGCGGTGATCATCCTGATTCTCAGCGTGATCCAGGTGCGGAACATCCAGAACATCTCGCTGCTGCTCTGGCTCGGCGTGATCGTGCTGATCGTCATCGACTCGATCGGTCTCGCGTTCCGGCTGAAGAAGCAGCTGAACGCCCGCTTCCCCGATACGCCGAAGCGCGGCGCGGTCGCCTACGGCCTGATGCGTACGCTTCAGATGCGTCGGCTCCGTCTGCCGAAGCCGCAGGTCAAGCGCGGAGAGCGGCCCTGAGTACGGAGCTTTCCGACTCGGTCGGCGGTCCGTCCGCGGGCCTGCCGGGCGGTGCCGCCCCGAGGGACTCCGGGGACCACGGGTTCACCGGCGCCTCTTCGGCGTGGCTCAGAGGGCTCGGCGGGCTGCGCAACACCGTCCGCCAGGAGCTCGTCGCCCGGCAGCTCGACGAGCAGATAGCCGCGCGCTTCCCGGTCGGTCAGCGGCTGCGGGTTCTCGATGTCGGCATGGGACAGGGCACGCAGGCGCTGCGGCTGGCCCGGGCCGGCCACACGGTGACCGGTCTGGAGTCGGACGCCGAGATGCTGAGGGTCGCCCGCGAGGCGCTCGGGGACGAGCCCGCGGGCATCCGGGAGCGGGTCCGGCTGATCGAGGGCGACGGCTCGGACACGGGTGTGCACTTCCTGCCGGGCAGCTTCGACGTGGTGCTCTGCCACGGCGTGCTGATGTACGTCCGGGAGCCGGACGCCCTGCTGGCCGGACTTGCCCGGATGCTGGCGCCCGGCGGGCTGCTCTCGCTGCTCGTACGGAACGGCGACGCGCTGGCGATGCGGCCGGGCACCGCCGGGGACTGGGACACGGCACTGGCCGCGTTCGACACGGATACGTACACCAACCGGCTGGGGCTGACGGTCCGCGCCGACCGGCTGGACGCCCTCACGGCCACACTCGCCGGGATCGCGGCACCCTTGCACGCCTGGTACGGGGTGCGGATCTTCACGGACCAGGTGGGCAATGACGTGGAGCTGCCGGCCGCGGCGGAACTCGACCGGGTGCTGGCCGCGGAGGACCGGGCCGGACGGACGGATCCGTACCGCCGGGTTGCCGCGCTGCTGCATCTGTGCGGGGTGCGCGGCTAGGACGAGGGCCGGACGGTTCACGGCGCCCGGCGCGGTGCGTCGCAGGGCGCCGGAGCATCCAGGTAACGAGCCGTTCCGACATATCGGCAGCGCCGCGAGATACCGTACCGGCCGGCGCGGACCCGGTCGTGATCCGCGGGAAATCCCCGGGGACGGTTGAGGGGCGGACGGGGAGCGGGCTTCACCCGATCGGCCGAACCCAACAGGCCGCCAATGGGGTTAAAAGTAATGATTCAGACATGGATGCTTCCCACTCGCGCGGCCGTCTGTACCGGCTGCTGCTGCCTCTGACCGCAGGTGTCTGTGCTATAGCCCTGGTGTCCGGCTGCTCGGACTCGGACTCGGCCAGCGCCGATGCCACGAAGTCGGCCTCACCGCATGCGACTTCCCGGGCCTCAGGTGACCTGCAGGCCGAATACCAGACCGTCATCAAGAACGTGCTGCCCTCCGTGGTACAGATCCAAGCCGGCGACAGTCTCGGATCCGGCATCGTCTACGACGACAAGGGCCATATCGTCACCAATGCCCATGTGGTCGGCCAGGAGAAGACGTTCAAGGTCACCGTCGCCACCGGCGAGAAGGAGCTGGACGCCTCGCTGGTCGCCACCTATCCGGAGCAGGACCTGGCCGTCATCAAGCTCGACAAAGTACCGAGCGGGCTGAAGGCGGCGAAGTTCGGCAACTCGGAGAAGGTCGAGGTCGGTCAGATAGTGCTGGCGATGGGGTCGCCGCTCGGACTGTCCAGCAGCGTCACCCAGGGCATCGTGTCGGCCGTCGGCCGGACCGTCAGCGAGAGCCGGGAGGAAGGTGGCACGGGGGCGACCATAGCGAACATGGTGCAGACCTCGGCGGCGATCAACCCGGGCAACAGCGGCGGTGCGCTGGTGAACCTGGACAGTGAGGTGATCGGCATTCCCACGCTGGCGGCGACGGATCCGCAGATGAACGGCGCGGCACCCGGCATCGGGTTCGCGATCCCCGTCTCGATGGTGAAGACGGTGGCCGACCAGATCATCAAGTACGGCAAGGTCACCGACTCGGGCCGGGCGGCGCTGAACATCACCGGCCGCACAGTCGTCGACGACAACTACCAGCCGTTCGGAATCGCGCTGGTCACCGTCACGCCTGGCGGAGGCGCGGACAAGGCCGGACTGCGGGTCGGCGACATCGTCACGAAGATCGACGACACACGGATCACGACGATGACGGCGCTGGCCGAGACGCTGGCCGGCAAGAAGCCCGGCGAGAAGGTCAAGGTGACATATCTGCGCAACGGTGTGGAGAACACTGCGGTCGTCACTCTGGGCGAGATCTGACCGCTGCCACGCAAAGGCCCCGGATGCCGAGGAACGGCGCCCGGGGCCTTCCTGCGCCCGTATCGGCGGTCAGCCCTGGTCGGCCTGGAGACTCATCGGGCCGTAGATCTTCGTGGCGTCCTCGAAGAGGGTCACCTGGTCCGCCCCGCCGTCCAGAAGTTCCTTCCAGAACTCACCGATCCATGACTCCGCATCGCCCTGGGTCGTGAATTCCTCCGGCTGCAGGGCCGGCTCCGTCTCCGTACCGTCGGACTTCTCGAACCGCCACGTCCACGCCATGTCCGCCTCCTGGGTCGCGTTGCTGCCCGCAGCCTAGTGCCTGGGGCCTTTCGGACCGAGATCCATGAGGTTGGTCGCGCAGTCGGTGCGGGGACGCGGGAGGATCGGAGCGTGGAACTGACACTGCTCGGCACCGGAGCCCCCGACGGGCTGCCGCGCCCCGAATGTCCGTGCGCCGCCTGCGCCACCGCCCGCGGGGTGTGGGCGCGCGCCGCGACCGCACTGCTGGTCGACGGCGCGGTGCTACTCGATCTCACCCCGGGGGCCGTGTTCGCCGCCGCACGTGCGGGTCATTCGCTGACCGGCGTACGGCAGGTGCTGCTCAGCCATCCGCACGACGGGCCCGCCGTGGAGCTGCCCGCCGGGCTGCCTCCGGCCGGACGGGTGCCGGACGGGCAGGTGCTGACGCTGATCAGCGGGCACCGGATCCGGGCGGTGCCGATGGACTCGCCGGGTACCGGGTACGAGGTGACGTCCCCGGAGGGGGCGCGGCTGCTGTACATGCCGCCGGGGGCGGCCCCCGCCGGTCTCACGGACCGGGTGGCGGAGCCGTACGACATGGTGGTCGGTGATGTGACCGGACGCCCGGACGCAGTGGCCAGACTGCGGGCCGTCGAAGCGATCGGGCCGGCCACCGAGGTCATCGCCGTTCATCTGGACCATGACGCGCCCATCGGCCCGGAGCTGGACCGGCGGCTCGCGGTGGCCGGCGCCCGGACCGTGCCGGACGGGACGACACTGGTGGTCGGCGAGTACCACGTCGTACCGGATGTCCCGCGGCGGACGCTGGTGACGGGCGGTGCGCGGTCCGGGAAGTCGGTGGAGGCCGAGCGACGGCTGGAGACCTTCCCCGAGGTGGTGTACGTGGCGACCGGCGGCGGCCGCGAAGGCGACGCGGAGTGGATGGCCCGGGTCGGGCTGCACCGGGAGCGCAGACCGGCGGCCTGGCGCACCGAGGAGACCTGTGAGCTGGTGGACCTGCTGGAGTCGGACGGACCGCCGCTGCTGATCGACTGCCTGTCTCTGTGGCTGACGGACGCGATGGACCGGGTGAACGCCTGGGACGACGCGGCGTGGGCGGACGGCGGCGAGAGTGCGCTGCGGGAGCGGGTCTCCGAACTGGTCGGCGCGGTACGCGGAACGCGGCGCACGGTCGTCGCCGTGACCAATGAGGTCGGCTCGGGCGTGGTGCCCGGAACCGCCGCCGGTCGACGGTTCCGGGACGAGCTGGGGCGGCTCAACTCCGCGTTCGCCGACGAGTGCGAGCACGTGCTGCTGGTGGTGGCCGGTCAGGCGCTGACGCTACGCGGCTGACCCGCATCGCAACAGGATCAGCAGCAGGAAGGGAGCGGACATGGCACGGGTGAGGCCGATGCTGGAAGGCGTTCCGGAGACCCTGCTCTGGACGCTCTACAACCGGGCGTACGAGGCGGGGCAGCTCTATTCCGTCATCGACGATCCGATGGCGCTGCAGCTCATGGCGGACCTCGACTACCCCTTCGAGGAGCGCTTCGGGCGGCCGCACGCCTTCCACTCGCAGGCGCAGGCGCTGCGCTCACGCTGCTTCGACCTGACGGTGCAGGGCTATTTGCGCGGGCATCCGGAGGCCACCGTCGTCGCGCTCGGCGACGGGCTGGAAACCGGCTTCTGGCGGGTCGACAACGGGCGGCTCACCTGGCTGAGTGTGGAGTTGCCCCAGGTGGCAGCGTTGCGCCGGATGCTGCTGCCCTCCTCGGACCGGCTGCGGACGCTCTCCCGGTCGGCGACCGATCTGTCCTGGCTGGACGAGATCGAGGACCCTGCGGGCCGGGGCGTGATCGTCACGACGCAGGGGCTGCTGATGTATCTGCAGCCCTGGGTGGTGCGGAAGATCCTGGCGACCTGCGCCGAACGGCTGCCGGGCGGGGTGCTCGTCCTGGACTCGATGGCGCGCCGGCCGGCGAAGGGGACGGTGGCCGGGAAGTCGAAGGTCGGCTCCATGACCGTCCCGCCGATGCACTGGGCGATGAATCCGGGCGAGCGGAAGAAGCTGCGCAGTGCGCATCCGAACATCACCGAGGTACGCGCGCTGGGGCTGCCGCGGGGGCGGGGCGCGATGGGAGAACTGATCCGGCTCCAGCATCTGACGCCGGGGCTGCGGACGCTGACCCCCGCGATGACGCTGCTGCGCTTCGGCACCTGAAGGTCCGGGCGCCGCGCTGATGATGCGTCAGAATCGTGGCAGGTACTGTTCCGCAGTGAGCCCGCCGCCGGGCTCACCGGCCCACACCACGTAACGACCCGCGAGGCAGACCCCCGTGAATCTGGACGACTTCTCCGACCTGATCGAACGCCCCGACGGCGGGGTACGGCGCGACGCCGAGGAACGCCGGGAGCGGCAGATCGTGCCCCCGGGCGCCCTCGGCCGGCTCGACGAGCTGGGCGAGTGGCTCTCGGCCGCCCAGCAGGCCGTGCCGGTCAAGCCGATCCTGCAGCCGCGCGTGGTGCTCTTCGCCGGTGATCACGGGGTGGCCGAGCTCGGTGTCTCCGGCCGCGCGGCCGGGACCGCGCACGAGCTGGTCCGGGCCACGCTGGAGGGCGCGACGCCGCTGGCCGTGCTCGCCCGCCAGTTCTCCGTACCGGTGCGGATCGTCGACGCCGGCCTGGACTGCGAGCCGGAGCTGCTGCCCGAGTCGGTCGTACGTCACCGGGTGCGGCGCGGCAGCGGCCGGATCGACATCGAGGACGCGCTGACGGCCGAGGAGGCCGAGCAGGCGGTACGTCTGGGCATCGCGATCGCCGACGAGGAGGCCGACTCGGGCACCGATCTGGTGGTGCTCGGTGATCTGAGCGTCGGTGGCACCACGGCGGCGGCCACCCTGATCGCGGCTCTGTGCGGCACGGACGCCTCGGTGGTCACCGGGCGCGGCGGCGCGGGCATCGACGATCTCGCCTGGATGCGCAAGTGCGCGGCGGTCCGGGACTCGCTGCGGCGGGCCCGGCCGGTCCTCGGCGACCAGCTGGAACTGCTGGCCACGGTCGGCGGCGCGGACCTGGCGGCGACGACGGGGTTCCTGCTGCAGTGCGCGGTGCGCAGGCTGCCGGTGATCCTGGACGGCGTGGTCTCGTCGGCGTGCGCGCTGGTCGCTCAGCGGGCCGCCTTCCGGGCGCCGGACTGGTGGCTGGCCGGCCAGGTGAGCGGCGAGCCGGCACAGACGAAGGCGCTGGACCGGATGGCGCTCAACCCGCTGCTGGACCACGGCGTCATCGTGGGCGAGGGGAGCGGGGCGCTGCTGGCGCTTCCGCTCGTGCAGGCCGCCGCCGCGCTGGCGGCGGAGCTGCCCGAGCGGGTGCCGGCCGACGAGGACGACGCCTCGAAGACCGACACGGACGACGACTGACGGACCCTGCTGTGCTGCGGCCGCCGACCACCGGACACCGGCCGCAGCAGGCCTCCCCATGGGGCGCAATGCGCCATATGATCGCTTTTCATGGGAGAGGTCCGATTGGTCAGCCAGGACGCCCGGCGGAGCACCGTCCGCTCACGGCGCAGTGCGGCATTCACCATCTGGTATCTGCGCATCGTGTCGTTCATCAATTTCCTGAGCGCCGTCTGGGTCACGCTCGGTCAGGACCTGCGTCGGCACAACACCGAGAACTACTTCACGCCCTATCTCCTCACCGCGGGCTTCTCCTCCGGAGTGGTCGCCCTCTTCCTCGCGATCACCATGCGACGGCGCAAGCGCGCCGCCTGGATCGTCAACATGGTGCTGAGCGGCCTCCTGCTCCTGCTCTTCGCCTTCGTGATCGTCTTTCCGGAGATCCGGCGGTACCCGCAGAACTGGATCTCCCTGGCGCTGACAGCCGCGTTCGTCGTGGCACTGATCCTGGGCCGGCGGGAGTTCTACGCGAAGGGCGACCGGTCCAACGCGAAGCTGGCGGCCGTGGTCGCCGTCGGCGGGCTGCTGGTCACCTCGCTGATCGCCACCCTGCTGGTCACCGTCACGAACAATGCGCACGACGAGTACCGGTCGACCTTCCTCGACCGCTGGCGCTACGGCGCGCTGCGGCTGGTCTCGGTGGCGACCGACGAAGCCCGCTTCCCCGGCATCACCGTGCCCGGCTGGGTCAATGTCGTCATCAACATCCTCTCCACCCTGCTGCTGATCGCCGTCGTGTACGTGGCGTTCCGCTCCCGCCGGGCCGTCGACCCGATCACCCAGCAGGACGAGGACCGGCTCCGCGCCCTCCTGGAAAAGCACGGCGAACGCGACTCGCTCGGCTACTTCGCGCTGCGCCGGGAGAAGAGCGTCATCTGGTCGCCGACCGGGAAGGCGGCCGTCACCTACCGGGTGGTCGGCGGCGTCTCGCTCGCCTCCGGTGATCCGATCGGCGACCCGGAGGCCTGGCCCGGCGCGATCGAACCATGGCTGGCCGAGGCCCGCGAGCACGGCTGGATCCCGGCGGTGATGGGGGTGAGCGAGGAGGGCGGCACGGTCTACGCCCGGCACGGGCTCGACGCGCTGGAACTCGGCGACGAGGCAATCGTGGAGACCGCCGAGTTCACCCTCGAGGGGCGGGCGATGCGGACCGTCCGCCAGGCGTACAACCGGATCAGGCGTGCCGGGTACGAGGTGACCATCCGGCGCCACTGCGACATCCCCGACGAGGAGATGGCCGAACTGCTGCGGCGCGCCGACGACTGGCGCGACGGGGAGACCGAGCGCGGCTTCTCGATGGCGCTGGGGCGGCTCGGCGATCCGGCGGACGGCCGGTGCGTCATGCTCGAATGCCGTGACTCCACGGAGAAGGGGCAGGGCGAAGGAGCGGGCGGCCCCGGCGAATTGCGAGCCGTGCTGAGCTTCGTCCCCTGGGGTCCGAACGGTCTCTCGCTGGACCTGATGCGCCGTGACCGGGACGCCGAGAACGGTCTGATGGAGTTCATGGTCATCGAACTCCTCCAGCGTGCCGAAGGGATCGGGATCACGCAGGTGTCGCTCAACTTCGCGATGTTCAGGTCGGTCTTCGAGAGGGGGTCGCGGCTGGGCGCGGGACCGGTGCTGAGGCTGTGGCGCTCGCTGCTCAGCTTCTTCTCGCGCTGGTGGCAGATCGAGTCGCTCTACCGCGCCAACGCCAAGTACCGACCGATCTGGGAGCCGCGTTTCATGCTCTTCGAGAAGAGCTCCGACCTGCTGCGCATCGGCATCGCCGCGGGCCGCGCCGAAGGGTTCCTGGAGGCGCCCGGGCTGCCCAAGTGGCTGCACCGCTCGCACCTGGGAACCCGTAGATGAGACCGCCGGCGGCGCTGCGCACGGTCGCCCGACGCGAGTGGGCACCGCTGCTCTCGACCTTACGCGGGGCGCTCGCCCGCTCCCGGCTGCGGGCGGCCCCCATGACGCCGGCCGCGGTCGGTCTGACGGCGCTGGTCCAGGCGGTGCAGAACCAGCCGTGGGGCTTACGTCCGGTGCAGGTCCTCGGCTCGGTGCGGGCCGAGGACCCGCTGTGGACCGCCCTGCTGCGTACCCCGCTGTCGCTGTTCGTGCCCGCGCTCGATCTGCCGGTGTGGGGTGCACTGGCCCAGGTGCTCGTGGTGTTCGGGGTCGCCGAGATCTGTCTCGGGCGGCGGCGCACGCTGCTCATCGCGTACGTCGCCACGCTGGCCGGGACACTGTACGCACGGACCGGCGTCGCGGTCGGCCCCGACGGGCTGTTCGGGCTGCCGGCATCCGACGCGCAGGTCGTCGACACGGGACCGTCGGCGGCGGTCGTGGGGCTCGCGATCTATGTGTGCCACGCCTACCGGGCGTGGTTCACCGGCGCGGTGGTGATCGCGGCGATGGTCACCGAGGTGCTCCTCAGGAACAATCTGGCGGGCAAGGAGCATCTGGCGGCGATCGCCGCGGTGCTGATCCTGTGCGGCTTCACCGCCCGGTACGACCGGCGTCGGCAACCTCCCGTCCGCCGCGATCAGGACTTGGGCGTGGGAACGCGGGCCCGGTCCGGCGCTCCGCCGATGAGGTCCTGAAACCTGCGGCGCGGCCCCGCCCAGCGCCGGTCGTGGTGGTACGCGCGCAGCACCGCCTTGGAACGGGCGCGGTGCCGGTTGCGGTAGAACCTCTTCGCCCACATCGACGTCGGCCGGGCCAGCCGGATCGCCCCGAACAGGGCGACGAACGGCACCAGGGTGCCGATCACCGCCATCCGCGCCTTGCCCTTGAACAGGGCGATCAGCACGAAACAGAAGTTGATCAGCAGGGTCAGGACGATGCCGAGCCGGCCCTGTTGCTGATCACTGGTCAGTTCGTTCACCCCGAGCGGTGAGAAGCCGCCGAGGAGGAGCAGGACGAGCGCCGCGGTGAGGACGACGACCTCGACGCTCTGGCGGCCCTGTTCGGACCAGTACACGTCGTCGAGATGGAGGATCAGGGCGAACTCGTCCAGCACCAGCCCCGCGCCCGTCCCGAAGGTCACCGCGCAGACGCCCGCCGCGACGCCGTACCGTCCGCTGGAGACCGCGCCGAAGCCGCCGATCACCGTCAGCACCACACCGGGCACCACATGGTGGACGTGGACCCCCCCGGGCGTGATGTTGCGGAAGGGCCCCTTCCCGGCCCTGATCATCCGGGTGATGAGACGGGTGATGGCGAAGGTCAGCACAAAGGCCGCCAGGGCGAGAAGCAGGGGCAGCTTCCCCGGCTCGACAAAGTTCTGATCGAACCAGTGACCCATGCCACCCACTCCCATTGATCCGCTTGTGCGGTGCTTTGCAGCGTTTCGGTCAATCTAGCGGTGCGACCCAGGGATTAGCCTGCGCGCCGTGACCTCCCTGAACAGCCACGGCATACGTTTCGCCTTCGGCACCCTGACCGTGTTCCCCGTCCGCGTCACCCGCTGGGACCGCGAGGCCGCCCGTGCCGGGATGCTGAGCGCCCCGCTCGCCGGTCTGGTGGTCGGGCTGCTCGCGGCGGCCCCCGGCGCACTGCTGCTGCTCGGGGTGGGGCCGCTGCTCGCGGCGGTCGCCTCCACCGCGGTGCCCGCGGTCCTCACACGGGGGCTGCACCTCGACGGACTCGCCGACACGGCGGACGGGCTCGGCAGCGGCAAGCCCGCGGCGGACGCGTTGCGCATCATGAAGCAGTCCGACATCGGGCCGTTCGGTGTCATCACCCTGCTGTTCGTCCTTCTGGCCCAGGTCGCGGTCCTCCAGGAGCTGTACGGGGAGGGCTGGGCGCACGGCGCGGTGGCTGCGGTCGTCGCGGGGGTCACCGCCCGCCTCGCGCTCACGCTGGCGTCCCGTCAGGGCGTGCCTCCGGCCCGGCCGGAGGGGCTGGGCGCGGCGGTGGCGGGAACGGTGCCGACGGGCGCGGCGGCGGCCGTGACGGTCGCGGTGGTGGCCGCGGGGTCGGGGGCGGGGGCGGTGTTCGGCGGGTACGGGGCGCTGGCCCACGGCCTTGCCGTAGTGGCCGGGCTGATGGGTGCGCAGCTGCTGCTGCGGCACTGTGTGCGGCGGTTCGGCGGCGTGACCGGGGATGTGTTCGGCGCGGTCGCGGAGACGGCGGCGACGGCGGCTCTGGTGGTGTTGGCCCTGGGGTAGGCGGACGGGGGTGCGTGGCGGCCCGGTTTCCGTCTTCTCCTCACTCCGCGGACGGGCTCGCCGCACAGTTCCGGCGCCAGGTGCCCAGGTCGTACTTCTTGAGGAGCGAACTCAGACGCAGCCGCGTCGACTCCGGGCAGAACCGTGCCACCGGCACCTCGTACTCCACATGGAACACCGCCTTGTCCGCCTCGATGAACGGAGTGAGGTCGGCGCACTCGTCGTACTGGGCACACTGTTCGTTGACCGCGA
This sequence comes from Streptomyces sp. NPDC057486, assembly GCF_042802415.1. NCBI lineage: Bacteria > Bacillati > Actinomycetota > Actinomycetes > Kitasatosporales > Streptomycetaceae > Streptomyces > Streptomyces sp. NPDC057486. Next base: position 17,725 of record NZ_JBHVEE010000150.1, read on the forward strand.
AGTCGAAGTCCGGTTCCAGCTGCGGGATCTGGTCCAGGTCGTTCTTCAGCCCGACCGCGAGTCCGTGCCGGTGGGCGATGCGGGCGATGAGGCGGTTGTAGCGCAGCTGATCGGCGCCGGTCAGGGAAAAGCCCGTGCGGTTGCGGTAGCCGTCCATGTTGTCGGGCTCGACCGCGTCGAAGCCCTTCTTCGCGCACATCTCGATCCGGGACTCCATCAGCGGCCCGAGCAGATCCGTGCGGCGGATGTCGAGCCAGCGCTCCCCCGGCCAGCCGTTGCCCTTCCCGAGGATCGAGGCGGGGAACTTCCCGGCATCGGGGCGGAATTCCTCCCAGGCGCCCGTGGACACGTAACAGATGACCTTGCGACCACGGCGGTGCAGATCGGCGACCGCCCGCGCATCGTGCTCGAAGCCGTCGATGTCGTACACCGGAACGTCCACGGTGGGGTCGAGGCGGCCGGAGAGCTGCCACTGCCAGTCGGTGCCCGGCTTCGGCTGCCAGCGCCCCGCGGCGGTGGTGCGAGGTGCCGAGGTGCAGCCTGCCAGCATCGTCGACAGGATCAGTACGGTGATGGCCGCCGCCGACTTCGGTCTCGTCCTGCGTGCAGCCCGACGGGCGCGCATCGCTCTCCCCCACTCGCTCCGACACCTCCGACCGACCCTACTTCCCGGGCCGGTTGCGCCCCCACGGCCCCCGACCGGACCGGACGGGGGCCGGAGACGTACTGCCGGAACGGACCGCAGACGGCCCGCCGCCGTGATCCCTCGGCAAAGGCGCGCGTAGGCTCATTCCCGGCACATTGCGGCGGCGTCTACGATGCGCCGGGCACGGTCGGCCCACCCCTCGACCGACAACGAACTCAACGGAAGCGAGATTTCACCACCGTGACTGCTCTCACTCTCAGCACTGCCGGTGCGGCGACGCTGCGCGCCGACGCACTTGTCGTCGGCGTCGCCAAGGGAGCCAAGGGCCCGGTCGTCGCACCGGGCGCCGAGGCCGTGGACAAGGCGTTCGGCGGAAAGCTCGCCACCGTCCTGGAGACCCTGGGCGCCTCCGGTGCCGAGGGCGAAGTGACCAAGCTCCACGCGCCGGACGGCCTCAAGGTCCCGGTCGTCATCGCGGTCGGACTCGGTCCGGTCCCGGAGAAGGACGCGGCATTCGACGGCGAGGCACTGCGCCGCGCCGCCGGTTCCGCCGCGCGTGCGCTGACCGGTTCGAAGAAGGCCGGCTTCGCGCTGCCGATCACGTCCGTCGAGGACGCCGAGGCCGTCGCCGAGGGCGCGCTGCTCGGCGCGTACGCCTTCACCGCGTACCAGGGCGGCGAGAACAAGCTCGCGCCGAAGGACAAGAAGAACGGCAACGGCGCCAAGCTGCCGCTCGCCGAGGTCGCCCTGCTCGGCGGCAAGCCGCGCGACAAGGCGTTCAAGGCGGCCGCGGAGCGTGCCACCGCCCTCGTCGAGGAGATCAACCGCGCCCGCGACCTGATCAACACCCCGCCGAACGACCTGTACCCCGAGTCCTTCGCCGCCGTGGCCACGGCCGCCGGCAAGGAGCACGGCATCAAGGTGCAGGTCCTCGACGAGAAGGCGCTCGTCAAGGGCGGCTTCGGCGGTCTGCTGGGCGTCGGCCAGGGCTCGACCCACGGCCCCCGCCTGGTGAAGCTCGCCTACACGCACCCGAAGGCGGAGAAGACCCTGGCCCTGGTCGGCAAGGGCATCACCTACGACTCGGGCGGCATCTCGCTGAAGCCGGCCGGTCACAACGAGACGATGAAGTGCGACATGAGCGGCGCCGCCGCCGTGTTCGCGACCGTCGTCGCGGCCGCCCGTCTCGGCCTCCAGGTCAACGTCACCGGCTGGCTGGCGCTCGCCGAGAACATGCCGTCCGGCAACGCCACCCGCCCGGGTGACGTGCTGCGCATGTACAGCGGCAAGACCGTCGAGGTGCTGAACACGGACGCCGAGGGCCGGCTCGTCCTCGCCGACGCGCTGACCCGCGCCTGTGAGGAGAGCCCGGACGCGATCGTCGACGTGGCGACCCTGACCGGAGCGATGGTCCTGGCGCTCGGCCACCGCACCTTCGGCATCATGGCGAACGACGACGCCTTCCGTACGTCCATCCACGAGATCGCCGAGGAGGTCGGCGAGGCCTCCTGGCCGATGCCGCTCCCCGCCGACCTGCGCAAGGGCATGGACTCCCCGACCGCCGACATCGCCAACATGGGTGAGCGGATGGGCGGCGGCCTGGTGGCCGGTCTGTTCCTGCAGGAGTTCGTGGGCGAGGGCATCGCCTGGGCGCACCTGGACATCGCGGGTCCGGCCTTCCACGAGGGCGCGCCGTACGGCTACACGCCGAAGGGCGGCACCGGTTCCGCGATCCGCACGCTGGTGAAGCTGGCGGAGCGCACCGCTGCCGGGGACCTCGGCTGAGGATGCTCGGTAGTACGTACGGCCCCGGGCATACGTCCGGGGCCGTACGTGTTCACTCGTCGGTATGGACTCACGATGCGCGCAGGTTTCGCTCTCAACGAAATCCGCACTCCCACCCGTCTCCCACCACCACCCTTCCACCGCGGCGCTTCGCGCCGCTCCTACCAATCTCTACGCAGCAGTAACCATCCGGAACGGATGATCATCCGTCCCGGACCCGGGCCCCGCGTCCCGCCCACCGTCAACAAGTGCGAAGATGGGTTCTCGGCAGGACAGGGCCCCCACCACAGGGCCGAATAACAAAAGCGGCCGAACACCAGCCGACCGGCCGGTCTTCCCCCAGCGACGGGGCCCGGCGTACGGCGCACATGCATGGAGGACGTGACGTGGCGAACGACGCCAGCACCGTTTTCGACCTAGTGATCCTCGGCGGTGGTAGCGGCGGTTACGCCGCGGCCCTGCGCGGAGCGCAGCTGGGCCTGGACGTCGCTCTGATCGAGAAGGGCAAGGTCGGCGGCACCTGCCTGCACAACGGCTGCATCCCCACGAAGGCGCTGCTGCACGCCGGCGAGATCGCCGACCAGGCACGCGAGGCCGACCAGTTCGGCGTCAAGGCCACCTTCGAGGGCATCGACATCGAGGCCGTCCACAAGTACAAGGACGACGTGATCTCGGGCCTGTACAAGGGTCTGCAGGGTCTCATCGCCTCGCGCAAGGTCACCTACATCGAGGGTGAGGGACGGCTCTCCTCCCCCACCTCGGTGGACGTGAACGGCCAGCGCATCCAGGGCCGCCACGTGCTCCTGGCGACCGGCTCCGTGCCGAAGTCGCTGCCGGGCCTGGAGATCGACGGCAACCGGATCATCTCCTCGGACCACGCGCTGAAGCTGGACCGCGTCCCGAAGTCCGCGATCGTCCTGGGCGGCGGCGTCATCGGCGTCGAGTTCGCCTCGGCATGGACGTCCTTCGGCACCGACGTCACGATCATCGAGGGTCTGAAGCACCTCGTTCCGGTCGAGGACGAGAACAGCTCGAAGCTTCTTGAGCGCGCTTTCCGCAAGCGCGGCATCAAGTTCAACCTCGGTACGTTCTTCCAGAGCGCCGAGTACACGCAGGACGGCGTCCGCGTGACCCTCGCCGACGGCAAGACGTTCGAGGCGGAGGTGCTGCTGGTCGCGATCGGCCGCGGCCCGGTCTCGCAGGGTCTGGGTTACGAGGAGGCCGGCGTCGCGATGGACCGCGGCTACGTCCTCGTCGACGAGTACATGCAGACCAACGTTCCGACCATCTCGGCCGTGGGCGACCTGGCCCCGACGCTGCAGCTCGCGCACGTCGGCTTCGCCGAGGGCATCCTGGTGGCGGAGCGACTGGCCGGTCTGAAGACCGTCCCGATCGACTACGACGGTGTCCCCCGGGTGACGTACTGCCACCCCGAGGTCGCTTCCGTGGGCATCACCGAGGCCAAGGCCAAGGAGCTCTACGGCGCGGACAAGGTCGTCGCTCTGAAGTACAACCTTGCGGGCAACGGCAAGAGCAAGATCCTCAAGACCGCGGGCGAGATCAAGCTCGTCCAGGTCAAGGACGGTGCCGTGGTCGGCGTCCACATGGTCGGTGACCGTATGGGCGAGCAGGTCGGCGAAGCCCAGCTGATCTACAACTGGGAGGCGCTGCCGGCCGAGGTCGCGCAGCTCATCCACGCCCACCCGACGCAGAGCGAAGCGCTCGGCGAGGCCCACCTGGCCCTGGCCGGCAAGCCCCTCCACTCCCACGACTGATCCAGTCCCGGGCGCGACGACCGACCTACTTCCGCACTTTCGTAAGGAGCAACTGAAACCATGTCGGTTTCCGTAACCCTTCCGGCGCTCGGCGAGAGCGTCACCGAGGGCACTGTCACCCGCTGGCTGAAGGCCGAGGGCGAGCGCGTCGAGGCCGACGAGCCGCTGCTCGAGGTCTCGACCGACAAGGTCGACACCGAGATCCCGGCGCCCGCCGCCGGCATCCTCGCGTCCATCAAGGTCGCCGAGGACGAGACCGTCGAGGTCGGCGCCGAGCTGGCCGTCATCGACGACGGCAGGGGTGCAGCCGTCCCGGCCGCGGCTCCGGCCGCCGAGCCCGCGGCCGCTCCGGCTGCCGCCCCGGCACCGGTCGCGGAGGCCCCCGCCGCCGCCCCCGCCCCCGTGGCCGCGGCTCCGGCTGCTGCCCCGGCCGGCGGCGCCGCCGGTACGGACGTCACCCTCCCGGCGCTCGGCGAGAGCGTCACCGAGGGCACCGTCACCCGCTGGCTGAAGGAGGTCGGCGAGGAGGTGACGGAGGACGAGCCGCTGCTCGAGGTCTCCACGGACAAGGTCGACACCGAGATCCCCGCGCCGGTCTCCGGTGTGCTGCTGGAGATCGTCGTCGCCGAGGACGAGACCGCCGAGGTCGGCGCGAAGCTCGCCGTCATCGGTGCCGCGGGTGCCGCCCCGGCTGCTGCCCCGGCTCCGGCCGCTCCGGCCCCCGTGGCCGCCCCGGCTCCGGCTGCCCCGGCTCCGGTCGCCGCAGCCCCCGCCCCCGTGGCCGCTCCGGCCCCGGCGGCGCCCGTGGCCGCCCCGGCTCCGGTCGCCGCCCCGGCTCCGGCCCCGGTCACCCCGGTGGCTCCGGCTGCGGCCGCCGCCGACGAAGGCGCGTACGTCACGCCGCTGGTCCGCAAGCTCGCGGCCGAGAGCGGTGTCGACCTCGGTGCGGTCAAGGGCACCGGCGTCGGCGGCCGTATCCGCAAGCAGGACGTCGTCGCCGCCGCGGAGGCCGCCAAGGCCGCCGCTGCCGCCCCGGCCCCCGTCGCGGCTGCCCCGGCAGCCTCGAAGGCGCCGAAGCTGGAGGCGTCCCCGCTGCGCGGTCAGACGGTCAAGATGACCCGCATGCGCAAGGTCATCGGCGACAACATGATGAAGGCGCTGCACTCGCAGGCCCAGCTGACCTCGGTCGTCGAGGTCGACATCACGAAGCTGATGAAGCTGCGCAACCAGGCGAAGGCCGCGTTCGCCGCCCGCGAGGGCGTCAAGCTGTCCCCGATGCCGTTCTTCGTGAAGGCGGCGGCCCAGGCGCTGAAGGCCCACCCGGTCATCAACGCCCGGATCAACGAGGACGAGGGCACCATCACGTACTTCGACTCGGAGAACATCGGCATCGCCGTGGACGCCGAGAAGGGTCTGATGACGCCGGTCATCAAGGGTGCGGGCGACCTGAACATCGCCGGTATCTCGAAGAAGACCGCCGAGCTGGCCGGCAAGGCCCGCGGCGGCGGCCTGACGCCGGACGACATGTCCGGTGCCACCTTCACCATCAGCAACACCGGTTCGCGCGGTGCGCTGTTCGACACCGTGATCGTGCCGCCGAACCAGGCCGCCATCCTGGGCATCGGTGCCACCGTCAAGCGTCCGGCGGTCATCGAGACCGCCGAGGGCACCGTCATCGGTGTCCGCGACATGACGTACCTCTCGCTCTCCTACGACCACCGTCTGGTGGACGGTGCGGACGCCGCCCGCTACCTGACTGCGGTCAAGGCGATCCTGGAGGCCGGTGAGTTCGAGGTCGAGCTCGGCCTCTGAGCACCACGGTTGTAACCAGCCTCACCAGCGGCGGCCCCGAGCGGGACCAGTCCGGGAGGGGTCGCCCCAGGGGTGGGGGCGAACCACCCGTGTCAGCGCCCCGCCCAGGAGCAAAAACCCAAAGGTGGCCGG